>DATMNR010000465.1:0-6277 GCA_035568795.1 Ktedonobacteraceae bacterium | reverse complement strand
AACCGAAGACGGCGAAAGGGCGAAGGAGCATTCAGCTTCCGCCTTTAGCGATCGAGGCCCTGAAGAAACATCGGGCACATCAGGTAGAGGTTCGACGGCAAGCGGAGATCTGGCAGGAACGCGACTTGATTTTTTGCACGTCGCGTGGTACACCTTTCATTGCAACGTACGTACATGGAGTGTTCAAGGCGCTGTTGAAGAAGGCGAATGTGCCGGATATCCGGTTTCACGATTTGCGGCACAGTGCGGCGACACTCCTTCTCGGCATGGGCACTCATCCCAAAGTCGTGCAGGAGATATTGGGTCACAGCCAGATCAGCATGACGATGGACATCTACTCGCATGTGATGCCCAGCATGCAGAAGGACGCGATGACGAAGCTAAACGCGGCGCTTGAGCAGAGACCCTGATCGTTTTGCTGTCAACTTTGCTGTCAAATGCACATTTGCCTATGTAGAAAGTGACGTTAAACCTAGGCTAGAAGCCTGATAGGAGAGGAACATGAGCGACATACGCCTGGAAGACTGGATTCGAGATATTCCTGATTTCCCACAGAAAGGGATACTCTTCAAGGATATTACACCCTTGTTGCAAGATAAAGCCGCATTTCATGCTGCGATGGATCGTCTCGCTGCTCACTATGCCGGTGCTGGAATTGAAGTTGTTGTCGGGGTGGAATCGCGTGGCTTTATTTTTGGCTCTGTGCTTGCATACTTACTGAACTGTGGATTCGTGCCCGTGCGCAAGTTCGGCAAATTGCCACATCAGACGGTAACGGTTGAGTATGAATTGGAGTATGGCACGAATATCGTTGAAATCCATACCGATGCGATTATACCAGGACAGCGTGTCTTAATTGTGGATGATCTGCTTGCTACTGGTGGCACAGTTTCAGCAGCAATGGAACTGGTTGAGAAGTTGGGAGGACACATAGCAGGCATCGCTTTCCTTGTTGAACTGACATTCTTAAAAGGGCGCGAGCAGCTTAAAGGCCACGATGTATTTGCTCTGATAAAGTATTAAATCTACACAGCAGGCTATGGTTTTTCGACTTGATAGCACGAAAATTATAGCCTGGCTGTAGGTATTACTCCCAGCCAGACCAGGTCGTCTTGTCCTTAAATGTAATAGGAATGCGCACGAGACGAGGAATGGCTGGGTAACCAACGTAGAGAAAAGCGACAATATGATCGCCTGATTCCAACCCAAGCCATTGCTTAACATGCGGATCATATGCGGCATCACCTGTACGCCACATGCACGCCAGCCCCATCTCTTCAGCCGTCAGAAGCATGTTTTGAACTGCGGCAGAGGTCGCTTCGATGTTCTCGATTTCCATTACTTTGGGTTGTTTGGGTGATTCAGCCACCACTACAATGACGATCGGCGAACGAAGAGGTTTGTTACGCTCTTTATTTAGTATGGCTTGTGCTTTCTCGCTACTGGTTTCTTCTAATCGATTGGCCAGGGACAATGCCATTACTGTGCCTAGTTCTTCACGAGCATGTCCCGCCAGCACAATGAACTTCCATGGTTGTGCATTATGATGGTTGGGGGCATGGGTAGCAGCCTCTAATAGTAGCTCTATCTGTTCGCGAGGTGGCCTTTCGCCTGTCATCTTACCAACACTACGCCGCCGCTTAATTAAATCAAATACGTGCATATGTTCCTTCTATCCTTACACTTGTAATCGATGATATCAAATCAAGTCAAGGCTCTGAGACCACACTGTTCTCTATCCAGCACTGCAACGACGCTCGTGAAGCTTGATACCATCTCTGCAACGACGCTGCGCGTCAGTTCTTACCCGTTCTGACAACGCTGCTGCACAGCTAGCTGACGCTCAGTCAGAACGAGCGGCAACTGCTCTGCAGTCAGCAGAGATGCAAGGAAGTGTCTCGTGCTGCGCACTCAGCAGTGCTGCAAGGACTACCCTGTATTGCGTAAACCTGCGGCAATGCCATTGATTGTCAAAAGGACGGCATAAGTAAGGCGAGCACGTTCATGTTCTTGTTCGCTTGCGCTTTGTAGATTGGACACATCCAGGAGGAGAGGTCCACCGAGTGCGCGTAATTTACGTAGAAGCATTACCTGGAAGTAGCTCAATGGGTCGACATAAGGATTTCGCAGGCGAATTGAGCGTTGAAGTACAGGTGTAGTATCAAGCAGAGCTTTACCTCCAACAATCTTCAGCAAAATGTCCCTCGTACGTTCATACTCCTCCAGAATTGCAAGGGAAAAACGCTCGCGAAGTATCGCATCATCAACGAGTGACGTGTAATGCTGTGCGATGTGCATATCTGCCTTGGAGAGTGTCATCTGCAAATTGTCGAGAAAGGCGCGTAAGAAAGGCCAGGTATGGTACATCCGCTGTAAATCTTCTAATCGTCCTTCACCCTCACCTACATACTCTTCAAGCGCTCCCCCCACGCCATACCAGCTAGGCAGTACATAACGGCTTTGCATCCAGGCGAAAACCCATGGAATCGCCCGTAGTTCCTCAATACTATTTCCTTTAGATCTACGTGCTGGTCTTGAACCGATATTGAGCCAGCCAAGTTCAAGAATTGGCGTGGCTTGCTCAAAAAAGCGTAAAAAATCAGGATTTTCATAGATCAGGCTGCGATATCGGGAATACGCAGTTGCGGAAAGTCGATCCATCACCTCCGACCAGGGTTCAGGCTCATGAATAGCTATCTCGTTGTTCTTCAACTTCTCCTCTGGCAAGCTCGATTGTGTTACACCAGCAACAACCAGTTCAAGGTTTCGCAGCGCGATCGCGGGTAGACCATACTTGAACGAAAGCATTTCGCCCTGTTCGGTGATGCGAATGCGTCCATTCACGGAGCCAGGAGGTTGACCAAGTATGGCTTCGTAAATAGGGCCACCACCACGCCCAACAGCTCCCCCGCGACCATGAAAGATTGTTATGCCGATGGAAGAGCGTGTTCCAAGCTCGGTCAGCTTGCGCTGTACCTGGTATAGTTCCCAGCTTGAGGTCAGTATACCTCCATCTTTACTACTATCAGAATACCCGAGCATGATCTGCTGCTGGCTTTGGCACGTTTCTATATGTTGACGATAGATGGAGTGATTGAACGCGTCCTCCAATATCGACGTGCAAGAGCGCAAATCATCGATAGTTTCAAAGAGCGGCACGATTGGCAGATCGGGAATGCCCGCTTCTTTACAAAAGAAAAGCACTTCTAATAAATCACTTAATGTGCGCGCCATGCTGATGATATAGCATGTTATCGCGTTGCTCCCAAACTCTTCGCGTGCCCTTGCAATCGCGTCGAATGTTGCCAGTATATGCGTGGTCTCAGCACTGAGGTTCAATGTATGGCGTGGAAGGATACGTGGATCGAGCAATAGACGGTCCAGTAAACGTACCCGCTCTTCCTCACCCAAAGATCGATAGTCACCTTGATGTAAGCCGGTCACTTGCAGTAGCTCAGCCAGAGCGCTTGCATGCCGTTCGCTATGCTGCCGCACATCTAACGCGGCAAAATGAAAGCCAAAGACCTGCACCTGTCGAATGAGCTTTGTCAGCCTGCCAGATGTCAGATCTTGCTCACCATCAGCTATTAAGCTGTCACTCACCAACGTAAGATCAACCAGCAGTTCATCTGCCAGGCGATAGAAAAAGTGATCTCCTGTTCCATCGTTTTCCTCGTGAGCAGTCAGTGTTGCGCCCAGGCGTTTCCACATAAAGGAAAGTTTTCGTCGATAAGGCTCCTGTGCAGTTTGTGGGCCAAGTTCGCGATCATAGTTAGGCATATAATGGGCGTCATGATCAATTGATTGTTCTAATGCCTTGCTAACAGAACAATACGTGAGAGATTGCGAAAATTCTTGTGCGAGGGCCTCGATGGATGAACGATACAGTTCAATCACTCGTGCCCTCTGCAAGTGAAGCGCTTGTATCAGCGTTTCGGGCTTTACATTAGGATTCCCATCCTGGTCACCACCAATCCAGGAACCCAGGCGTAAAAATGACGGAACTGTAATATTTTCATCCAGGTAAAGTGTATGTATACGTTGTTCTAGTTCTTCATAGAGTTCAGGCACAACATTGAAGAGGATTTCTTCGAGATAATAAAGTCCCATTTTAATTTCATCCAACGGCTCCAGGCGTACATGCCGGATAGAGTCAGTACGCCACAAGAGATCAACTGTGCTTTCGAGTTCGCGTTGCCAGTTTGTTCGCTGGCGTTGAGGCATTTTTACCTCGTG
This sequence comes from Ktedonobacteraceae bacterium, assembly GCA_035568795.1. Taxonomy (GTDB): domain Bacteria; phylum Chloroflexota; class Ktedonobacteria; order Ktedonobacterales; family Ktedonobacteraceae; genus DATMNR01. The sequence continues at coordinate 2,041 of DATMNR010000465.1, read as the reverse complement.
ATCATGGACCTCGAAGAGTTCAGCTAAGCGGCGGGATTTAAGAATTAAGCTGCGGCGCGTGGCCTCCGTAGGGTGTGCTGTAAAGACAAGCTCTATTGAGAGCTGATTCAAGAGTTCCTGGATAGTCATACTATCAAGACTATTTTGCTGGAAAAATTCGACGAGAGCAGCTAATGAGCCGCGTTGACCGACAGGGTTATCGGCTAGTTCATACACATTACGGCGACGAATGCGATGATGTTGCTCGGCTGTATTGACAAGGTGAAAATACACAGTAAATGCACGAATTACATCGATCGCAGTATCCAGATCGCAATTCTCTACTATGTCTCTGATTTTCTTGTCTAAGACAATTATTTCTTCCTTGAGTTGTGTGTATTCTGGTTCATTTGCGTAAGCAAGGCGCTCAGAGCAGTCTCTGAGGTGTTTGCAGTTCAGTCTCAGCATCTCTTCAGTATCTAAGACCTGTGATCCATCGTGCAGCAAGATAGCACGACCAAGGGCATCTCCCAGTGTGTGAATATCGTGGCGTAGCGGCGCATCTTTTTCTAGGCGTAGTTCTTGTTCAGGCATGAAGAATTGAATTTCTGTGCTCTTAATCGCGGACAACAATGATTACATACATATTACATGTACGTAATTTGATACAAAGTCAAGGTCTCAGTTCGTTACTGTAAAATCGACATGCTGTGCAAGAACCTGATCAGTACATTGGATCGTACTTGCCCAGTAGAGTTCCACGTAAGCAGGGCCAGGTCCGCCATAAATTGAATAGGCATAACTGTATTTGCTTGTAGCGCTGGTGGGGAGGCTGAATTTGGTGATTTGTTTGCTATTCAGATACCAGATGATGCAAACAGCGCCAGCATGTCCATTAGGGTGCACCTGAAAAGAGACATAGATCTTCTGGCTAGTTTTGAATGTTGTGGTGAGCTGTGATGGTTGCAAAGTATTTGGGTCAACCACTGCTGACATCTGGGCATTGGCTATATATTGCTGCCCTGGATAGGTAGTTGTAGTTTGAGAAGGGTTTGCTGTAGCAGTTGGTGCTGTTGTGGGTGTAGTCGTAGATACGTTCGGCGTACTGGTACTTGTTGTCGTAGCTGAATTAGTTGAGTTACTTCCCGATAGGCCTATAGCTAAAAAGTAAACAAAGATTAAGATCAACGCCCCTGCAAGTATGCATAAGCCTGCCACGATAAATCCTAGCTTAGTGTTACGAGAACCAGTTGGAGGAGGGGCAAGAGAGTAACCAGGCTGGAAGGATTGACCCGACCGCATTTGCCCAGATTGTGGTGGAAGTGAATAAGGAGGAGGATTCTGCACATTTTGCGCCCACTCGTAATTTGGTGGAGATGTTCCTCCAGCATCGACAACACCTGCAGGTTCCCAATATGCATGTTGATATTGTGGCTGCGAGGTAGTTGAGGCAGCCTCAGTAGGCGTTCCACAGCGAGGGCAGTTGGTTGGTGTATGTGTTGGCGAAAGTGGTAATCCACAACTAGTGCATTTCATGGTCGTTGTCTCTCGAAGTAATATTTGGCCTCATTACATATCTTTACTCTATTGAACGAAGAACTCGTATGGTAGTAAGTTATGTATAGCTGAATGGGCTATAATCATGCTGTTTGCTTTCTTGACAGAACCAGGTGGTCCTCATACAATGATGCTACCATGATTCATCGAGTTTTTGGTGTTTGGTAGAGAATTGAGGGTAGTTCTGCAGCGTGTAAAGTGGATATGTGCTGATAAAGAAAGTGTTATCTATTTTCCTGTCAAATGGGTTGCCTTCAAAGTCGTTGCATATCTGCCCCCCGGGAAATTGTAGGAAAGAATCGTGATTCACAGCAGCGATATAGATCAGGTCGAGAAGATACTCGCGCAACATATTGCCAGATTACAAGCTTCGTTACAACAAGCTAGCGGTGAGATCTCTGGACCGGAGGAGGGTAGTGATGCCTGGTTACTCCTCAATGCATTTGTCAGTAACGATCGTCCAGCCTTAATTGATCGTTTTGAGCAATCAGGTTGGGCTCTTGCT
>DATMNR010000464.1:0-5362 GCA_035568795.1 Ktedonobacteraceae bacterium | reverse complement strand
AAGCTGGGCGCTTGGATATCACCATAGCCGTTGGGGGCACGCGACTGAGTCAATTATTCGCGAGTTGACGGTTGAATTTCGCAAGCGCAACATCCCTTGTGATGTGATTCACCTGGACATCGACTACATGAATGGATATCGAGTTTTTACATGGAACCTGCAAAGTTTTCCTGATCCTCAATCGTTGATGAGTGACCTCCGAAGAGAAGGTTTTCGCATTGTCACAATTATTGATCCTGGTGTGAAGAGCGATCCTGATTACAACGTCTATCAATCAGGATTAAAGCACGATGTGTTCGTGCGCGGAAGCGATGGCCAGGTCTACCATGGTTATGTGTGGCCCGACGACTCAGTCTTTGCTGATTATACTCGATCAGATGTGCGCGAATGGTGGGGTGATATGCAGAATGCGCTCGTGGAGGTGGGTGTAAGTGGCATCTGGAACGATATGAATGAACCGGTTGTGTTCGAGCTTCCGTTCAGCGAAGGCGTAGGCGAGGTTGGGACAATTGCTCTTGACGCTATCCAGGGCCCTGAAGACGAGCGAACGACCCATGCAGAAGTGCATAATCTCTTCGGGTATGGTATGGCTCGTGCCTCTTACGAGGGACAGAGAAGATATCGCAATAATGAGCGGTCTTTTACGCTTACTCGTTCGGGATATGCCGGAGTGCAGCGCTGGAGTGCTTGCTGGATGGGCGATAATCACTCGTGGTGGGAGCATCTTGAGCTTGCAATGCCGCAACTTATGAACATGGGTCTGTCAGGCGTGCCTTTTGTCGGCACCGATATTGGAGGCTTCTCAGGTAATGCCAGCGGTGAGCTATTCGCCCGCTGGATGCAATTTGGCGCTCTCTCGCCTTTCTGTCGCTCCCATTCAGAGATCAAAACTGAGCAGCATGAGCCCTGGGTCTTTGGCTCACGGATTGAGGCTATTTGTCGCGAATTCTTGCAACTACGTTACAAGCTACTTCCTTATATCTACTCACTCTTCTGGGAGGCCTCGCTGCGTGGCATCCCCGTAATGCGGCCATTGCTTTATCATTTTGCGGATGATCCCGTCACGTATCAACTCCATGACCAGGTGATGTTAGGATCACAGATTATGGCAGCACCGATTTACCATCCCGGTCGTGAGCATCGACATGTCTATCTGCCAGAGGGCGAATGGTACGACTGGTGGACTGACGAAAAACTCGCCGGGCCAGCGCATCTGCTAGCATATGCCCCATTGGAACGCATGCCGCTCTATGCGCGAGCAGGGGCAATCATACCCAGTGGGCCGAACTTGCAGCATGCCGATGAATACTCACTCGATACTCTGACGCTGGATCTTTATCCGGGCAATGGGGCATTCACCCTCTACGAGGATGACGGTCACAGCTTCGACTATGAGCAAGGCCAGTTCTGTAGAACGAGCTATACGTTACGCCTGACAGGGGATCGGCTGATTTTCGAGATTGGTGCAAGAGAAGGTGCTTACAGTCCGTCAAAGCGTCGACTCGTGATCAAAATTCATGCCATGGACGATCGAGCGATTCAAGAGTATTCTGATGCAAACTATGATCCTGCTCGTCGGTTGCTGATGCTCCAGGCCGAAGATGATGGCAACGCACGGACATTCAGCTTTCAAATGAGCGTCTAGCTTTACCTTTTATACTCGGTAATTGAGTAACAGAGTAGGGGTGAGAGGTGGCACCATTGATTCCAACATATTCTTTGGGAAGCCCACACGGAAGGGATACAACATCGGTGGAATGGAAATCCGCTGCTTATCGTGTCATCCTGAGCCGCAGCGAAGGATCTCGTAGTGCAGCGCGTGAGATTCTTCACTACGTTCAGAATGACAAGTCCAGGCTCAGGATGACACTCCGTGACCGATTCGTCACCCCTCATCTCATGAGCTGATGGAGCAATGTGTTGGAATCAATGAAGGAGGAACTATGCAAACAATGACGAATTCGCACTCCTGGTGGCAAACAGGTGTGATCTATCAGATCTACCCACGCAGTTTTCTTGATAGCAATGGGGATGGGGTAGGGGATCTCCCTGGAATTACAAGCAAACTGGACTATTTACGCTGGCTGGGTGTTGATGCTCTCTGGCTATCTCCCATATATCCGTCTCCGATGGCTGATTTCGGTTACGATATCAGCGATTATACCGATGTTCATCCACTTTTCGGCACTCTTCACGATTTCGACGTCTTGCTAGAACAGGTTCACCAGCGCGACCTCAAGCTTATTCTGGACTTTGTACCAAATCACACCTCCGATGAGCACCTGTGGTTCCAACAATCGCGATCGAGCCGTATCAATGAGAAACGAGACTGGTACATATGGCGAGACCCGGCTCCCGGTGGCGGTCCACCCAATAACTGGGCCAGCAGGTTTAACGGATCGGCCTGGGAGTTCGATGAACATACTGGGCAGTACTTCCTTCATATGTATGATGTGAGACAGCCAGATCTGAATTGGCGCAACCCCAAAGTCCGTCAGGCGATGTATGATGTTATGCGCTTCTGGCTTGACCGGGGCGTTGATGGCTTCCGTATAGACGCGCTCGAGGTGCTTCTAAAGGATCAGGAGTTCCGTGATAATCCATTGAATCCCCAATGGAAACCAGGTGATCCTTCCAAAACGCGCTTGCTAGAACACTACGTCGTAGACCAACCGGGCATGCATGAAATTATGCAGGAGATGCGTGCTCTTACCGAAAACTATAATCAGCGCGTGCTTATCGGCGAACTCTATCTACCATTGGAGAGTCTAATGCCGTACTACGGTGAGCAGCTCGACGAAATTCACCTCCCCTTCAATTTCCAATTCGTAACCATGCCAATCTGGGAAGCGAGCACCATTCGTCAGACTGTCGAGTGTTACGAAGCGGCGCTGCCCAGAGAAGCGTGGCCCAATTGGGTACTGGGCAATCATGATCGGACTCGTATTGCCACTCGTGTAGGCCGCGAGCAGGCGTGGCTGACACAGATGCTATTACTCACATTACGCGGGACCCCGACCTGCTACTACGGTGACGAGTTGTGCATGGAGGATGTTCCACTACCAAAAGAATTGATGTATGATCCAGCAGGAAAGGAAGACCCTGAGAAAAGCCGTGACCCGGTTCGTAGCCCGATGCAATGGGATAGCAACGCCAATGCAGGATTCTGTGCTCCCGGTGTGACCCCCTGGTTGCCTGTCGCGCATGATTACCAGATCTATAATGTGTCTGAAGAACAGCGTGATCCACGTTCCTTTCTGATGTTGACGAGTCGCTTATTGGAACTCAGAAGAGCTTTACCCGCGTTGAACCTTGGTTCGTACCAATCAATTGAGCAGGAGAACGATACCTGTTTTGTCTACCTGCGACGACATGCTAACCAGTGTTGCCTGGTGGCGCTCAACTTCTCAACGCAAGATCAGGTTTTGACCCTGCCGGAACAGGGTCAAGGTCGTGTCCTTCTCTCCACTCACGTATACCGTGATGGACTTATCTCATTATCTGAGGTACATCTTCGAGGGAATGAGGGTCTGCTGATTGAGGTGGAGTCTTACCTCATGGATAGTTACTCATAAAGAGATAGAGTATAATTACTGTACATCTACAAACCGGAGATACTGTTCATGACTGATGAAGCTGTTGCTCTTGCAGTACGAAAAGTACAAGCGCTTGGTGAAACCATAAGAAATAACGTGGAACGAGTAATGATCGGCAAGCGCGACATCATTGACTTGCTCCTTGTTGTTCTGCTTAGTGATGGACATATCTTGATAGAGGATGTGCCAGGAATCGGAAAAACGATGATGGCTAAATCCCTGGCCCGTTCACTGGGGGCAACGTTCCAACGCGTACAGGGAACACCTGATCTGCTTCCCACCGACATCACTGGTGTTAGTTACTTCGATCAACGTCATAACGAATTTGTTTTCCGGCAAGGCCCGCTCTTTACACAAATTCTTCTGGTAGACGAAATCAATCGGGCCACCCCCCGAACTCAATCTGCATTGCTGGAGTCAATGGCCGAGCGGCAAGTAACGGTGGATCGTACCACTATGCTCCTACCAAAGCCTTTCCTGGTTATTGCTACTCAAAACCCAATTGAACTGGAAGGCACATTTCCACTTCCTGAAGCCCAACTTGACCGTTTTATGCTGCGCTTGCAGATCGGTTATCCTTCTGAAGAGGAAGAGCAGGCTATCCTCCATCGCTTCAAGCAAGAGGAGGTCATAGAGACGCTGCAGCCCGTAATCTCTGCCGACCAGTTACTCGAACTGCAAAGTGCCATTCGCCAGGTGAGTTGGCAGCCGGAGGTGGAGCGTTACCTGCTTGCAATTGTGCGTGCGACACGTGGCCATCCTTCTGCGCAGCTTGGTGTCAGTCCACGAGGATCACTTGCCCTCTATCGTGCCTGTGAAGCATTTGCCGCGCTGCAGGGACGTGATTATGTTCAACCTGATGATGTCAAACATCTTGCACCAGGCGTCCTATCTCATCGCTTGCTCACCACGTCACGTTCACGTATGCGAGGACAGCAGAGTGTGGAAATTATCAACACTATCGTAAGGAACATACCCGTACCTGTTGAGAACATTGCACCACCTGGTAATAGGTAAGGTATGGCAGTGATTACAGATCTCTTTCCCACCAACTACGATAAGGATCAGCTCAAAAGCCGTCGACCCTGGTATTGGCTGGCGTTGCTTCTCTTTGTAATCAGCTTGTTCTCGCGGCAGCCATTGCTGTTCCTTGCGGCTCTATTCACCTTCCTGGTCGCCATCGTGCCTGATCTGTGGTATCGTAATGCATTCCGCCATCTCGTCGTTCGCCAGAACGTCAACCATCACAATGTCTTCTTTGGTGAAGAGGTTACTTTATCTGTCAGCATTGAGAATCACAAATTCTTACCTTTACCATGGCTTAAGGTCGAGAATAAGATTGCTCCTCCACTTGATATCTTATCGAAAAAAACATCTCGGCTACAGAATGCTCGAAGAGAGACACTTGTCGGTACATGGTTGCTCTGGGCTTTCCAACAGGTGACGCGGCAGTATCGTATGCGTTGCCAGGAACGGGGCTTTCATAGATTTGGGCCGATAAGCCTTAGCAGTAGTGACCCTTTCGGCTGGCTCGAATGCGAAGAAACGGTGCTAGCCGTTGAATCCATCGTGGTATATCCGCTGATTGCCCCTCTCGAAGCATTGGGACTCTCATCCATGCATCCTATGGGCGAACATATCACCGCTCAAAGGCTACTGGAAGATCCGCTACGAGTAGCAGGAGTACGTGACTACATTTTGGGAGACGACCCACGCCGTATTCACTGGAAAGCGACGGCGCGAGCAGGCGCACTACGCAGTAAAGT
>DATMNR010000463.1:0-3114 GCA_035568795.1 Ktedonobacteraceae bacterium | reverse complement strand
ATTATCCTCCGTCCAATTCTATTGCTGTACGTGCGAGTCGCTGAATGAGAGGCGAAACCTCCTCAATGCTGCGTGAAGAGCCAGCGAGGGTATCCAACGTCTCGAAGCTGAGGAGTGTGAAGAGGATATTGACTATCTCATCAATTTCATCGGGAGCAGGTTTTCCGTACTTCTCGGCACTGCGCATGAGGATGACATGCAAGCCTTGTCTTCTTCGCTCATCACGTGCTTTCACAACCTTCTCGAAGTCTGGATCGAGTGCAGACAATGCTCGAAGTCGACGTGTTACGAGTCGATCGGACTGCCAAAACCGACTGAAAACCGTAATGAATTCGTCTAGCGCTTCGAGCGGGTCTGATTGACGAAAGGCGTTTGCTAACTGCTCCATCCCTCCATGTGCTGCGAGAGAGTCACTCAAGGCTTCGAGGAGTCCTATTTTTGAGCCAAACTTGTGATAGACTGTCATGCGTGCAACATCAGCTTGACGAGCGACTGCGTCGATGCTAAAGCCGGAGAAAGTATTATTGGTCAAAAGAAGTTCACGGGCGGCAGTGAGAATACGGGCGCGTGTCTGTTCTGTAGCTTTCTGGCGTTGTCCGAGTCGATACGGGCGTGGACTCATAGATGACTTGACTCCTCCGAAATTTAATTGTACAATCTATCTAGCCAAATTAATTAGATAGACTGACTATATAATAAACAGTTCCGAAAAAACTGTAAAGGGGGGACCAGGACAGGGCAAGCCCAGTCCCTACATAAGAAGATTGATGTATAGTGTCCGAAATTTTGAAAGGAGATTTATCCAAATGAACCGACCATTTCGTTTTGGTGTTGTGGCAGCATATGCCATATCGCATACCGCCTGGATCTCTACTGCACGAAGAGCTGAGGAGCTTGGCTACGCGACTTTGTTGATGCCTGACCGTACGACGATTGGAAGCTTTGCACCATTCCCAGCATTGGCTGTAGCAGCCGGAGCAACCAAAGGATTGCGAGTTGGCAGTTATGTTTTTTGTAATGAATACCGCCATCCCGTGATACTGGCTAGAGATGCTGCTACGTTGGATTTGCTTTCCGAGGGCCGTTTTGAACTTGGTTTGGGTGCGGGAGTTGGCCCATATGAAGCGCGGCAAATGGGTATTCCGTTTGCAGATGCTGGTGTCCGTGTCGGGCATCTCCAGGAAGCCCTTCAATTGATAAAACAACTCTTCACAGAAGAGACAGTCAATTTTCAAGGGAAATATTACACGGTTACAGAAATGAAAGGTAATATTCCACCAGCCCAGAAGCCACGCATGCCCATTCTTGTTGCTGGAGGAGGAGAACGTATGCTAAAGCTAGCTGCACGCGAGGCTGATATTATTGCCATTGGGTCAAAAATAACCGCGCGAGGTGTGGACCCGACAGATGCGACGATAGAACAGAAGATTGCCTGGATCAAAGAAGCTGCAGGGGAACGCTTTGCAGAGCTGGAACTGAGCCAGACCCGCTATGATCTGGAGATTAGCGATAGTAAAGCAGCAGTCTCAAATCAAGGTCCGCCTATTCCAAAGAGACAGGTAAGTGCCGATGAGGCGGTTGCCCAACTGCTTGAGCAGCGCGAGCGCTATGGTTTCTCTTATATTCAGGTCTTTGAAGGGCAAATGGAGAATTTTGCTCCAATAGTTGCAAAGCTCGCTGGGCAATAATTCGTAAAAAGTTAGCTTCACTAAGTGCTATACTGAGAGGAGTACAGTATCAGAAAGTATTGTCCAATGATGACATTACCCATTGTTCGCACGGCACGGCCGTGCGGGCCAAACTGCGGTGGCCTCTATCCCTCGGCAAGTGCTGTCGGGACTACTTGATCCTGTATGTATGTTCGCTGCATGTGCTTCTCATGAAGACCATGAGGCGAGCGTTTGGCATCGGAATCTGACGCTGGCCTTTTACGAGAGGCGCGATTTCGCCTCTCAACCTCCTCGTACTGTAGAACGATTGTACTACAGACGAGCAGGGACGTCAAGAAGAATCCAAGCAGAAATAGTGTCATTTGTACATATGTGTCAGCATTCTGAGCGAACGGTTGGTACACGCTGAAACAATGTAACTGAATAAGAGAAAACGAGGTAAGATTTCGTGCGTGCTCTGGTCTTCCGAAACAATGTATTGACGCTCGAGAAGAACTATCCGCTACCCGACCTGCAATCAGGTGAAGCACTTATACGTGTCGTACAGGCTGGAATCTGCAACACCGATCTTGAGATCACTCGCGGTTACCTGGCTTTTCAGGGTGTGCTGGGACATGAATTTGTCGGCATTGTTGAAGCCGTAGATGAAGGTCCAGGAGCATCTCCTCCAACCTATCTGATAGGGAAACGCATGGTAGGAGAGATCAATGCCGCCTGTCATCGCTCTGATTGCGAATATTGTCGGCAAAATATGTTTACCCATTGCCCAAATCGTACCACTCTGGGCATCGTCAATCGCGATGGAGCATTTGCTGAATACCTGACCTTGCCCGTTGCCAACCTGCACCTCGTGCCTGACAATATCAGCGATGAAGAAGCTGTTTTTGTAGAACCCCTGGCGGCTAACTTTGAGATGTTAGAACAAATACATATCAAGCCTACAGACAGCGTGGTCATCCTTGGTGATGGTAAAATGGGCCAATTAGCGGCCCAGGTGCTAGCACTGAGTGGATGTGAAGTGATGATGGTGGGGAAGCACGAAGAGAAACTGGCACTGGCAGAGAAGCGCGGCGTACATACCTATGTGCTTGATGATGCGACAAGTTTCACATTAGAGAATAGGCGACGTGTTGATATGGCTGTCGAATGTACAGGATCGGCAGAGGGGCTAGAAATGGCATTACGATTGGTTCGCCCTCGTGGAACCATTATCCTCAAAAGCACTGTTGCCAACCAAAGTACCTTGCATCTGGCTCAAATTGTGATTGACGAGATTCGCATCCAGGGTTCACGCTGCGGCCCGTTTGCTCCTGCTATTCGGGCATTGAGCCAGCGCACGGTTGATGTTAGACCGCTGATTAGCGCTCGCTATGGTCTGGATGATGGCTTAGTTGCGTTTGAGCAAGCTGCCAGGCCTGGAGTGTTGAAAGTGCTTGTAAGTATT
>DATMNR010000462.1:0-3258 GCA_035568795.1 Ktedonobacteraceae bacterium | reverse complement strand
TGGGGCAAAGGATGTCAGTTTGGCATTACCCCCATGAGCCAGGGAAGAGCATACTGGTTTGTACAAAAATACGCTCCCGAGGGCGAGGAAGATAATTCAGATGAAAGAAAGAATAGGCTCCTCGAAATGTTTCATGATTGGCATGATCCAATTCCAGCAGTAATTGAAGCAACTGCAGAGACAGACATCCTACGCAATGACATCTTTGAGCTTAAACACCTTCACCAATGGAGCCACGACCGCATAACGCTGCTCGGTGATGCTGCCCATGCAATGACACCGAATTTAGGCCAGGGTGCATGCCAGGCAATTGAAGACGCAGTCGCATTAGCAGATTGCCTACAAGACACAACGGACATTTCCGAAGCACTAAAGAACTACGAACGACGTCGAATCACACGCACAAATAGAATTTCACGCCTGGCACATTTCATTGGACAGGCTGTGCAGTGGGAAAATCCCATTCTATCAGTTCCACGTAACATCATAATCAAAAACACGCCCGTGAGCATGGCAATTAAACAATTTCTATGGTTACTTGATTATAAACCCTGAAAGGCTTGTAAAGAACTTCAAGCTGGCTTAAACACTCCACTTTTGTATATCTCAGGATTCGTCTTCTCCATGTAAATCTCTGGATTTTGAAGCTCCTGAAAACCAGTTTTCCGATACAGTTCATGTGCATCACTGGTAAGTAGCGCCCATCTACGTAAACCTTGCAGTTCAGGATGTTCGGCGATTACTTGCAACAGCCATTTGCTCAGCCCCTGTCCTCGGAAATCTTCCAGAATGTACACATCTCCAATATAAGCATAGGTAGCATAGTCAGTAATGACCCTGGCAAAGCCTACTTGCTTCCCCGCTTTATATACTCCGAAGTTCAGAGAATGCTCGATAGATTTTTTCACAGTTTCAAAAGGGATGCCCTCTGCCCAATACGATTTCATCAGAAAACTATGTATAGCCCGAAGATCTAAACGATGTTTGTCTGTACTGATAATATACTCACCAAGCCGCCATTCTTGAGTCATGTTCTATATACCTCCTGGAATAGTGTCGTTATTCATCAATCTTGATCAGAAAATATAAAGCAGACAAGAGCCAATTGGCGGGATAACCAAACAGCCATTGAAGACAGAAGTAGGTGCAGAAAAGTCGTAGACGTCACTATGTCGCCATGGCAACTAATTGCCCGATTGACAAATTGTCATGGCAGTGATTTAATTGACATAGTACAAAATACATGGCTGGGGAGGCATGAATAATCATGGCTTTACATAAAGAAGAGTTTCAACACGAAGACGAACAACAGAAAGCTAACACTATGAAACGATCACGCATCACAATTGACATTAGCCCTGAACTACGCCGACGCATTAAAGTGGCTGCATCACAAAGAGATGTGTCGATAAGTGAGTATTTGTCCCAAATACTTGAAGAAAATGTCCCTGATGAAGCAAGCATAATACAACGACCCAGGAAACCTCTCACTCGCGAAATATTGGAGCATGTATATCAAGTCCGCGAGGAAATTATGGAACATACTAATCGACGTATTTTCGAGGATTCAACAGAATTAATTCGTCAAATGCGTGAGGAACGCTCACAGGAGCTTGATCAGTTATGAGCAATGTTGTAATTGTTGATGCAAGTATCGCCATTAAATGGACGCTCAATGAATCCGACTCAAGTGCAGCATTAGCTCTACTAGCTCATTGGAACGATGAAGAGATAGAGGTGCTCGCGCCAGCCTTACTTGCCTACGAGGTAACCAACGCTCTCTACCGACGTGTCCGTAAAGGCGAAATCCCTTTCGAGGATGCAAGGCGAGGATTGACAGAGATAATATTCAAAGTAGTGGAATTTGATTTCCCAGAAGATCCCGATTTCAATATCCGCGCTATGGAACTAGGGCAGCAGTGTGGGTTGCCAGCGGCGTATGATTCTCACTACCTGGCACTCGCAGAGCGCGAAGGCTGCGAACTCTGGACTGCTGATTTGCGCATGTGGAACAGTGTAAATGGGAAGCTTGATTGGCTGCGTCGGTTAGGTGATTTGCCTATCCCATCAAGATAAGGAAACATTAACCATGGACGGCATCGTCTCATTACTCGATAGTAAGCATAATCAATTCATCAACGCGAGGAGCGCACTCGGCATCTTATGGGAGAGGATGAGGAGTAACCATAATGATTCCTTCTTCGCATTATAGCGCATGGTATAATGGCAAAGGGACTAACCATATTGAGAAGGAGCCATACTAACCATGCGATTACAAGGAAAAACACTTGGATACCTGGTTGCCCAGGAAGTGGAAGATTTAGAATACTGGGTTCCCTTGATGCGGCTGCGTGAAGAGGGAGCTAAAGTCATCTCGATTGGCCTCACAACACAAACTGTACATGGCAAACATGGATTAGAGATGACGCCAGATGTGAGTATAGATGAAGCCCCACAAGCCGACGAATTGGATGGGCTTGTTATCCCCGGCGGCTGGGCGCCTGATAAACTGCGGCGCAACCAGAAAATTCTCCAGCTTGTGCGTGATATGGATAAGCAGGATAAGATCATTGCCGTTATCTGCCATGGAGGTTGGGTACCAATATCAGCAGGCATTATGCAGGGACGCAAAGCCGTTGGTTCAGTCGGCATCAAGGATGACATCAAAAACGCGGGTGGTATCTGGGTCAATGAAGCGGCATTTCGTGAGGGGAATATGGTGTGGGGCAGGGTTGTCGACGACATTCCGGATTTTTGCCGGGAGCTAGTAGCTGCTCTTGCTGAAAAATAATCATTGCATAACTCTGGGAGGATCGGAGGGTTTATGACTAAGTTTCTTGAAGCCCTGGCACAACGCGTTATCATCTATGACGGCGCCATGGGAACAAATATACAGAGCTATCAACTAACCGCGCAAGACTACGGTGGAGAAGCCACCGAAGGCTGCAACGAGTACCTTGTGCTCACAAAACCATCCGTCATTGAAGAAATCCACGCAGGGTTTCTTGAAGCTGGCAGCGATGTAATAGAAACCGATTCATTCACAGGCAGTCGTCTCAAACTCGAGGAATATGGACTTGGGGCACTGACCCACGAAATAAATTTCACAGCCGCACAGATTGCACGCGGAATTGCTGATCGCTATAGCACATCAGAACAACCTCGCTTTGTAGCTGGATCAATTGGTCCTACTGGGATGCTACCATCATCTGACGATCCGCTGCTTGGCAATATCACTTATAAGCAACTTGTCGAGAT
>DATMNR010000461.1:0-11131 GCA_035568795.1 Ktedonobacteraceae bacterium | reverse complement strand
GACCTCCACCTTGAGGAAGTTTGCCTTGCATCAAAGCTCGTGTGGGTTCCAAATAGTGTATGATTGGAGGGAGTAGACACCAACGTGGCATATTCCCCCAGGCTACTGCTCCGGCGGCGGACCAGAGTGTAAGCCACGAATCCGCCTCTATATCGAGCACACCCCTCAGGTAAGTTGGACCAGCCCGCCGAGCCAGTGGACCATCGAGCCAATCAGTTACTCCAAACAGAGGCATCAACCAACCAATCCAGCCGGCGGTGCCGTTACGATCTCTGATTCCAGAAGCCACTAGCCCGGCGAGAACTGCCCCGGTTGCAGCTCGACTCAAGGTCAGCGTATCGGCCAACGATGATTGTTCTGGTCCGATTTTTCGAATCATCGCGGAGAGAAACACACGTTGTACTATCAATGCCGTGATGAGACCGGCCAGGTAGCGTAGGGTACTTCCCAGACCATAAGTCCGCCAAATTGTGAGAGTAGTTGGTACTACGGTGATCAGTTCGATGAGTCGGACAGAATACTTGAGATTTCCTTTGGATAAGCTATTGTAGCGAAGAATAAGTCTTTGGATAAGTGCTTCATCAGCCATGAGCGTGTATCCTTTCACGGAGGTCTATGACGCTTACTCCATGCATCAGATCAGATACTTTGGGAAATGCTTTAAAGGATGTGTTAAAAATAGTATAGGTTATAAGTCGAATATCTATCAAGAATAATGTGAGATTCATGCCCTCATTCAAGAAAGAGTTTTTTCAATGGCTCATGTCAATCAGAATAATGAAGGTAATACTCAGAGTACATTCAGTGAAGAAATCGAAACATTGCTCAATTCGAAAGATGGGATCAACATATTTGTTCATGCTTGGGTACCAGATTTTCCTCAAAGAGTACTTGTTTGTGTTCAAGGTTTGGGAGGACATGGTGGGTATTATAGAGAACTTGCATGCCAGGTAGCATTGAAAGGTACCATAGTTGTTGCTCCTGATCTGCGCGGTCATGGACGTTCAGAAGGAGTTCGTGGAGATATCGATCGCTTTGATCGCTATGTTAAGGATGTAGATGTAGCGGTCACCTGGGCTGGCACTATGTGGCCTGATACATCTATCTTTGTGATGGGTGAAAGCATGGGAGCGTCGATTGCAGTCCAGTACGTTACTCGCGGAATGTACCAAACTAATACAATACCCTTTGCCGGGCTCGTGTTTGTTTCACCTGTATTTAGCTCAGCCATTCGCCCAAGTTTTGGTGAGGTAGCTCATTTTATGCGTTCGCTGCTGATTGAGCCAACTCATCCCACAATTGCAGTTACAGGACGTGAGGAATTGGGGTGTCGTGACCCGACTTTCAACACGTTATTACGAGCTGATCCACTTTTTGTACGCCACGTGAGCGCACGTTTTCTCACCATGCTAACAATATGGCTCTGGCAAAGCAAACGTAAGGCTCGTCAGATCAATCTACCGCTCTTAGTACTGTTGGGTGGACGAGATAAAATAGCACGACGCAGCGGTACTTCGGCATTTCTGCGTAAAATTTCTTCCAGAGAACAACGTATCGTAACTTTCCCACATGCATATCATTGCCTGCTTCGTGACCCTGATACACCAGATGTTGTGGAGGTACTGAATTTCTGGCTAACTACCCACAATAAAAAGTGGTTCTAACCTATCCATATTCGAAGGAGTTTAGACATCGAAGATCAAAAACATATGGGAGAAGTCGGTCGCGTTCCAGCAACAAATCAGTCAAAACAGGTCACATTGCTAGCGTTGCTTGCAATTGGAGGCATTGTCTATTTCGTTGTGGCTGTTGTGGTTGGTATTTTTGGCGGGGTGGATGTAGTCGATTGCCTCCATTGGAACAAACTGAGGTAAGTCTAATTGTGCCTAAAGTGTTGTAGGTTAGATAAAAACGCAATTGTCATAGAGTTTCTGAAATAGATTTGATAGAGCAGAAAATGGATAGGATAAGCTGATGCATGTAGCTGCCGAGGTTCATCGACCATAGGTGAGTACAGGGATTGACAAGTGTAGAGCCTTGATTTATAATGCATGGCATAAAGCGGTTAATTGTAGGTGATTGAGCAACAGATATTCGAGGAAAAAAGAATTTCGAGGTAATCTGGAGCCGCTCTACAAGCCAATCAATGATCCCGTAGCTCAGTGGATAGAGCGACAGATTGCGGATCTGTAGGTCGGAGGTTCGAGCCCTCTCGGGATCGCCCTGGCTCCCCAGGCTAAGTGGGGAGCCTTCTTTTTGTGTTCTTCCTGAAAGATCTGTAGAACAACAGATATGGAGTGGTTGTTATGAAGAATAAAGCTGTGGTGCTGCTGTCAGGTGGCTTAGACTCAGCGACGGCACTTGCAATTGCTGCTGACGATGGGTACGAACTACACACACTTTCATTTGACTATGGTCAACGTCACCAGCGTGAGGTTGAGGCTGCGTTAGCTGTGGCTGGGCATTATGATGTTCAAACGCAAAAGACGATTACGATTGATCTGCGAGCATTTGGTGGAAGCGCTTTGACTGCTGAAATTGAAGTACCGCACGCTAGAAGTCTGGAGAACATGTCGCAAGAGATTCCAATCACTTATGTTCCGGCCAGGAATACAATTTTCCTGTCATTTGCGCTGGCCTATGCTGAAGTCACGGGCGCTAACGATATATTCCTGGGCATTAATGCTATAGATTATAGCGGTTATCCAGATTGTAGACCTGAGTATCTGGAAGCCTATGAGCAGATGGCAAACCTGGCAACGAAAGCCACAACACAGGACGGACGAGCGTTTCATCTACATGCACCACTTTTACGCATGAATAAAGCTGAGATCATTCGAAAAGGCATGGAACTCTATGTGCCTTATGAACTCACATGGAGTTGCTATGAGGGGGGAGATCTGGCATGCGGTACATGTGATAGTTGCCTGCTGCGACTCAATGGATTTGCGGAAGCAGGACTAAAAGACCCGATTGGCTATTTGCCTCAGTAAAAATAATGGGATTTTGGAGAGCAAAAAGGAGTTTGGAAGAGTGAAAGTTTCGTTCTGGTTTGTGGTTATTGCGGCTGTCTTTGTTACCTGCCTCATCACAGCTAATATTATCGCTGTAAAGCTGATTTTGTTATTTGGATTTCTGGTACCAGCAGGTATCATCATCTTCCCGCTTAGTTACCTGTTTGGAGATGTATTGACTGAGGTTTATGGATACGGTGCGGCTCGTCGGGTCATCTGGTTGGGCTTTGCATGTAATTTGCTTGCCGTTGTCGCGATTTTTCTCGGTGGAATTGCTCCTGCTGCGCCTTTCTGGACGCAACAAGCCGCATATAATGCTATTCTGGGCTTCGCTCCACGCCTGTTGCTGGCATCTTTTAGCGCCTACCTTGTTGGTGAGTTTACTAATTCATTTGTGCTAGCCAAGTTGAAGATTGCTACGAAGGGGCGCTGGTTGTGGACACGTACCATTGGCTCAACAATCATAGGTGAGGGGCTGGATACAGTGATTTTTATCAGCATTGCTTTTTGGGGAATTATTCCTGCGTCGTTGATGCTGCAAGCCATACTTACGCAGTGGATTTTCAAAGTTGTATACGAGGTGATTGCTACTCCATTTACATATTGGGTGGTGGGTTTTCTCAAGCGCCGTGAGAATCTTGATACCTATGATTATGAGACTAATTTTAATCCGTTTCTTTTCAGGCGTGAATTGTCTGAGAGCAAGGGTAGTTAGAATAAAGAAAGTGATACCCCTCAGCTCAGCCGAGGGGTATCACTTTCTTTAAAGATAACGTCGGAATTCTGGGTGTGGTCCCTGGTATTCTGGACTACTGTGCTCGGCAAAAATGATGGTTTTTATGTTGCCACGGACTGTGAAGTCAGCGACAACACGCATCCAGCGTGGCGAGAGCAGCGAAACAAGGTCGTCCAGAATTGTATTGGTTGCTGACTCATGGCTGATTTGCCGGTTGCGATATTTGTTGATATAGAGCTTTAAGCTTTTGAGTTCCACGACGAATTGGTCGGGTGCATAGTCGATGATAATGGTGGCAAAATCGGGGAAGCCTGATCTTGGGCAGAGGCAGGTGAACTCTGGAATTTCGAAATGGGCTATGTAATCTCGCTCCGGGTTAGAGTTGGGCCAAGCCTCCAGTTGGCTTGACTCAATTTCATCTGTTCCGTATTTGCCGGGCGTGCGATTTTGCGTTGGGTTGTCCATGGGTTGTCCGGTTTCTCCTATAGGTGCTACCTTGTAAAAATTGAAGCCCCAAAAATGTGAAGTACTATCGTAGTTATATCGAGGGGATAGTATCACATGATACTATGTTGCACAAGTTTTACAAACTTAGTGTATAAATTGCCCTTGACAAGAGACGTGCAGATTCCGTATACTCGCTATAGTGAGGTTGCATCGGCAATCTCAAAATTTTGCTTCAAACAGTCGGGCAAAGTATATTGCCTGAAAAGTAGTAACACAAAATCTTATGAAAGGAAATGGCAAGCATGGCTACAAGATTTAATTTGCTTAGCATATACCGTTTGCGCAATGAATCTGGCACTAACGGCTGCGCTATGCCTTTCGACTGGGTGAAGCTATGCATCAACGGTGGGGCCTCTAACAATTTCTCTGGGCCCATCTTTGTCTTCGCTCAAGACCGCAGTATGCCCATTTCCAGGGGGTCTCCACCTATTCCATAATAGATAGGCACAATTGAAGAGATACCCTCAACCGTGGGCACTGACCAAAACAAAAATTCAGTCCCACGGTTTTTTGTTGCTGTTTACGTATGCTGGTAGAAGAATTTGTAGGTATGGAAAATTGCGGGCGAGGCACCTCGCATATAGTTTTGAAAAGGAGATAGATCGTTGGCTATTCAGAATATTGAGTCAATGCAATTAACAGAAAATATCGTTTTAGACGCGTCGAAAGATGCTGTGGTGATCGATGGCGTCTCTAAGGTATTCAAAAAATCTCAACCGTTGGTGCGCTTGCCATGGAAGGAATATAAGGAAGTAAAGCGTGAGGTGCATGCTGTTGATAATGTGACTATGACAGTAAAGCGGCGCGAGATTATGGGTATTCTTGGCGCAAATGGTTCAGGTAAATCGACACTCATCCGTATGCTCTCAACATTGCTCATCCCTGATACAGGGCATTTGTCCATCTTTGGCTACGATGTTGTGAAAGAAGAAGCGATGGTGCAGAAGCTTATCAATCGCGTGAGTGTAGAAGCATCGTTTTTCAAGAAGCTCTCACCGATGGAGAACCTGATCTATGCAGCCAGACTCTACAACATGCCGGGCGGCGAAGCGCGAGCAAAGATCAGGAGCATATTGTCCCGACTAGGTATTCCTGAGGACCGTGTAGGGCAACCGCTTGAAAATATGTCGCGAGGCATGCAACAGAAAGTTGCAATCGCGAGAGCGTTCCTGACCGCGCCGATTGTGCTTTTGCTCGACGAACCAACGACTGGGCTTGATCCGCGATCAAAGATAGATGTTCAGACTTTTGTAGAGGAACTACGCGAGGTGCATGACGCGACCATTTTGATTACCACACATGATATGGATGAGGCGGAAGCATTATGTGACCGTGTGGCCATCATCGACAAGGGCCGCATCATGGCAATGGGTACAGTTGAAGAACTCAAGCTTGCCGTCGCGGAGCGCATGGAACGAACAACACCTGTCACAATGAACGAAGTATTCATGCATTATACCGTTGCTCATCAGATCACCGATGCCGACATTGAACGTTACGGAAGCTGGGAAAAAGCCTTCGAAGCGCTCGAGGCTCAAAAAGAAGATGAGCAAGAATGAATAGGAGAAATAAGACTCATGTCTTCACTTTTACATCAAGGGCGTGCGTCATACGCCTTTTTCGAACGCAACTGGAACCTGACCAAGCGTTATTGGGCATGGGAGATAGTGTGGGTTGTTTATAACATTGTGAACGCCATGGCGGTCACATACATTGGCGCTGCGGCCCAGTTGATTACCAAATCAAAGATCAATACAGATTACCTGATTATGTACCTGTTGATTGGAACAGCGGTCTGGTCGTACCTCAGCGTCACTTTTGAAGGTGTGACCGATATGATCACAATCGAACGATGGGAAGGAACTATTGAGCACACATTTATGGCTCCAATCTCGCGTTTCACCCATTTGGTAGGGAGCTGTTGGTATGCTGTGGCCCATGGCTTGTTGTTCACTATTATTCAGTTAATCGTAGTGGGGTTTTTCTTCCACCTGGATCTGAGTCACGCCAACTACCCGACTGCAATCTTCATGTTGCTCGCCGGTAGTATCTCGTTCATTGGCTTTGGTATAGGTGCAGCAGTGTTGCCATTACTCTTTACTGAGAGAGGTTCACAGATGTCCTATATCGTGCGAGCGGTCTTACTACTGGTCTCAGGTGTCTATTATCCAATTGAGGTTTTGCCACAGTGGATGCAGCCACTGGCAAAAATTTCACCTGCGACTTACGTGCTGGAAGGATTACGAGCAGGGATACTACGTGGTCAAGCGATCTGGTCCGCAGAGATCTGGAGCTATACGTGGCCACTAATTGTTACTGGTATCGTAAGTATTCCGCTCAGTGTTTACATTTTCAGGATTGCTGAACGATACGCAAAGCGGACTGGAAGGCTTAAGAGAAACGGTTAGTAGTCAATGATCATTGGAATAGATGGTATGGATGGGAATATTGATAAAGTGTGAAACGCTTTGTCTTTATACTCAAAGACAAAGGTGTTCCCATCCTGCATCCGTTCCGATTAACAAACAAAGAAAGAGAATAGAGTAATGATAGATAATTTTTCGATGGATTTTCTTGTACGCCATCCGATGATGAGCGACCTGGAAGCAGTGCGTAGATTGTTTGAAGTATGTGACATTGCTGAGCATGGAACGTCTGATTTCACGCTTGATGATCTACGCACGCTCTGGCAAGGGCCTACATTTAACCTGGCAACTGATGCCTGGATGGTGATCGCTGGGGATCGGCTCGTTGGATATGCCGATATGGAGCATAGGCAACATGTACGTACCTACGCGCTTATGAGTGTACTTCCTGAATTTGCTGGCCGGGGTATAGAGGAACATCTGTTGCACCTGGCTGAAGAGTGGGCACAGAGGCAGATTCCTCTGGCCAAACCAGGCGTGCGAGTGACCCTGTTTAGCTGGTGCAGCAATTTAAACAATACTGCGCAGCAGGCTCTCTTGCAAACAGGCTTTCAAGAGGTTCGTGGTTCCTGGCGTATGGAGATTGGAATGTCACAAGCGCCGGTTGCTCCTGAGTGGCCTGATCAAGTCACGGTTCGCACATTTGTGGCAGAGCGAGACATTCGGACTGTTTACGCAGCAATTGAAGAAGCTTTCCAGGACCATTGGGGACACATGGAGGGAAACTTTGATGAATGGAAGCACTGGACTATTGATCGGGAGAAGTTTGATCCCACGCTCTGGTTCCTCGCTATTGATGGTAGTGACATTGCCGGATTTTCATTGTGTACTTACCAGATGGATAATGGATGGGTTGATACACTGGCCGTAAGGCGTCCATGGAGACGTAAGGGATTAGGGATGGCGCTCTTGCGACATTCTTTTGGCGAGTTTTACCGGCGAGGCAAAAATAAAGTTGGACTAGACGTAGATTCAATGAATTTAACTGGCGCAACACGGCTCTATGAGCGAGCAGGTATGCATGTTGCGAGAACATATATCTCCTATGAGAAGGAGTTGCGTGCTGGGGTAGAGCTTAGTACGCAGGCTATTCCGATTTCATAACATACATGGTCAAGACATTAACACCTACGCAGGATTTGAAAATTAGATAATCCACCAAGGGCCGCTAAATCGGCGATGTGCGCGATAAATCGGCACCTACGTGGGGTTGGTAATGACCAATGAATCTGAAATCGCATCGCCCTTTCTCATTGAGAGACGGAAGAACGGAGAAACTGACCATGGCTGTACTATTAAAGAACCTTTTGGCTCGTTCTCCCAAGATGGAAGATCTGGTAACCATCACAGAACTCGTAAGAGCATGTGATGTCGATGAATATGGTTTAGTGGAAAGCACGATGGAGGATCTGGTCTCCTACTGGCATCAACCGGTGTTCAATCTGGCAACCGATGCCTGGGTTATAGTCACGAATAAAGGACAAGCTGTGGGATTTGCATGTGTGTGGCATAAGGACTATGAGCAGATATTCACATTCGTGTGTGTGCATCCCGAGTATCGTGGTCGGGGGATTGGAACGCTCCTGCTCAGGTTGGTGGAGGAACGCGCGCGTCAGCATGTTCGTAATGCACGTCCAGGTTCACAAGTCACCTTGTGTAGTACTGTGAGCAGTCTCAATGAACAGGCAAAGCGACTCTTTGAGCGAGAAGGCTATTCAGCTGTTCGCACAATCTGGCGTATTGAAGTCGGAGCAAACGACTCGGGAGAAGAGTCAACTTTACATACAGTTTTCAAAGCCGATCTGGATATTGTTTCGCAACGTCTTGTCGATGCGACGAAACTCTATGATCTGGATGCAATTTACATAATCCGTGAATATGAAGTATACGAGAAGGAACTGCGTGCTGGTGAGAAACTTTCAGCAAGTTTAGAAGACGAATTGAAAGTACTCCTACCAGTGGGGTAGGAATACAACACCTTCTCCGTTCAATTGAGGAAGCAGATAAAAATGAGGGCCAGGGCTTTTCGCAAAACCCTGGCCACTTCATCTACAGTACTTTCTACTCTGCTTTCTCGTTACTTTAGCCTGATCTGTGCCGTCATGATAACATGTGTGATATGTTAAGACCTAAAAATTAGGGCTATGGCGTTAAGCATTGCAGGAAGGAAAATGTATGCGATTCGTCCTGGGGATATCGGTATTAAGCACGACTGATAATGAGGGAATGCGACCGATTTTGTTAGTATTACTTTTAGTAGCGGTTGTTCTGATACTTGTGGGATGTTGTATTGGATTACTTACCTTGAGAAACCAACGGAAGGATAATCTTGCTTTTATTACCGTCGAAAATCCAGATTCAAGCACAAAAACAGAATAAAATATCCCGGCACTCAGTAGCACCTTTGCTGATTGGCACATTTATCCTGCGTGTAAATGGTGGTGCAGCGCCTATCATACTTGGCCGCCTACTTGCACAATTATCGTTAGAGCAAAGTCATACACTATCAAATATTCATGTTGGCATGATTGCCGTTACCTATTTTATAGTGGAACTCACGTTAGCTCCAATCATGGGCGCGCTAAGTGATCGAATAGGTCGACGATTTTTTTTAACTCTTGGGCCGCTCATTGGAATGGTCCAGGTTGTGCTTCTCGTCTTTACTCCGACTCAAAATCCCCTGCCGTACCTGTTATTTCTACAAGTTTTGGCTGGTGTCGCTACAGCTATGCAGGTACCAGCCGTATTGGGATATCTCGCTGATTACACAGCAGATAGTCGTGCCCTACGTATGCGTGTCATGAGTCTGTATGAACTAGCCACAAGCGGTGGTTTTGCCATTGGAGTCGTGCTAGGAGGGTTTGCATGGGATCGTTTTGGCAGGCAAGCCTATGCTTTACTCGCAGTAGGTTATCTGGCCGTAGCCGTTTGCATGTTCATGGTGCCAAAAGTGCAGCAAGTAATCGAACACAGTAAGCTGAAAGCGACAGCCAAGCGCTATTGGGAGGTTTTACGAACACCACGTCTGTTTATCTTCATACCGGCGTGGATAAGCTTTTGTGCACTCGCGGGTATTTGGCTTAGCGCACAACTCACGTTTATTCTGTCCTCATCCAGACACATTCCTCATCAGTCGTTAATGGGCATTTTTAGCGCTCATGGTAGCGGAGGTCATTTGAGCCTAGTTCTGGGCGCTTTCGTGATGTTCTTTGGACTTAGCCTGCTCTTCTGGGCATTTTTTCTCAATAGAGTGCCTCGTTTACTAATGATGCTATCCTCCATAACTGGTATCTTCTTGTTTTGTATAGCCCTGGCAGGTATCAATCATTTCGGCACAGGCAATCCAGTGTTGATGGCAATATGGATTGTGTTGCTGCTGATTGGTATCTTCGCTGAGAGTAGCTTTGCTCCTGCTGCATTAGCTTATCTTGCCGATATTTCGGAGGATGCCGCTAAAGATCGTGGCTTATTGATGGGTCTCTATTCGGTTTTTCTTGGATTGGGGCAGTTGTTGGGAGGTGCTTTGGGCGCAATATTTGCACAAATCTGGGGTTTTGATGGCTTGCTCTACCTGACGGTATTGTTGGCATGTGTTGCGCTTATCGCGTTGTTGACGCTGTTTCGGACCGAACGACGTATGGGGATATTTGGAATAAAGTCATGATTGTGACATGTTAACGTCAATACTTACCTCAATACATCATTTGGCGTCGGATGGGCAACGTTGATATGACCAAAAAATCCAAGATTATTGTTACTATAGCGCTTATGCTGGGCATTTCACTGGCATCCCTCGATACGACGATCGTGGGAACAGCGATGCCAACGATTGTTGGTAAATTAGGTGGTATTACACTCTACTCATGGGTCTTCTCTGCCTACTTGATAGCCTCTGAATTAGTACCATTATCCCTATCTACAAAGAAAATTATGTCGTGGCACTCCTTACGCTTTGTATAAGCCAGTGACCAATATTCGCTCCCGTTAAATTCTCTTGCTTTTACCGCTCCCCTCATTTCGGCAATTGGTTCAATTCCTATCCCGTATGCATCAAGTACGCTCATATCTTCGCGTGTCATGTATGCGTCTAAACGGTGATTGCCTTTGGGTACTATCCGTTCTCCGCATTTGCGTAAACTCATATTTGAGATAGCAGTTTGTGAGAATTTCGGCAAGCTATCAAGAATTTCCTCTGTTGTTGCAATACGAGTAGCAAGTGTCTTGAGTGTTGCAATATCTTCATCAAACCAGTGGTATTTATCCCCTACGTTTAACCAGAAGATACCCGTATCACTCGGCCATAGTTCCCATTGGACTTCAAAACTCCATGTATGGTTAGATCGAGGTGTAAGCAAGATGCCTTTACAGAAGACAAACGCAACATTTCTAATATCTGAGGGTGGTAAACTATTCCAGTCTTGTCGTAACTGTTCGATAAGGCTTATTAA
>DATMNR010000460.1:0-4913 GCA_035568795.1 Ktedonobacteraceae bacterium | reverse complement strand
AGCCGAAAGGATTGAGCACAAAAATTCCCAGCACGCCAAGCAAGGTATAAAATAGTCCAAAGGTCAGGCCCAGTCCAAGCCGAACACTATATGATCGCTGAGTTATGAGGATGATAAGACCAATTGTACCCCACACGATATGCAGGATGGCGTGAGGTAAATTGCCGTTCATGATCGTTGCCAGTAGACCGGGAGTAATAGACTCGATGTCTGGTCGTAGCCTTAGTAAAAGTGAGCCACTCCCTTGTATAAAGAGCAGACCCATCGTAAGCCAGAGGTAGATGTACAGAATTCGAGTTGCCAGACCAGGTTGAGCGGTGAGTTGTCCGGGTTGCGCGGTCATGAGATTGCCCCTTTCACAGAGGGTCTTACCAAGTGGCTTATCAGGAGACCACCAAACACTATCGCTTCGGCAGCAAAGAAAACAAACCACACTACTGTGGATGCGTCACTTTTGAATCGACTGAAATGCACTACCGAGACGATCAGAACCAGAACGGCCAGTGTTGCGAATATTAACGCGAGCAACCGTACACCCTCCCAACGGGGTTCGCGCACAGCCATTACTGAGACGACACATAGCGATATGAAGAAACCGCTGTACAATTGAGATAACTGCACGGTCATTGACCAGGGCCAGATGTTCATCGCAACGCCAGGAAAAAATAGCAAAAGTAATCCGAAGACTCCAAGGATAACAGCCTGTATAACCCAGAGCAACGCGAGCGGATTTGGTTCTGATGGCGCTTTATCACGTCCTCCCAGACGCCAGAAACTGAATGCCACCAGCAATGGATCGATAAGATAGAACAACATCCAGAAAAGTGGAAACTTTGTGAGTTCACCGGGAAAGACGATCATGCGGTAGAGTGTTAGTAAAAAGAGCAATCCTGTGGCAAATCCAATGCCAAAAAGCACAATGCGCACCTCGCGAAAACTGCGCGCCACGCTGCACAACAACACGCCAAGACCCAACGCTGTATATATTGCTGCGATAAAGCGCGCGTTCAAAGGAGACGCGGGCCAGGGCACAAGCAAGCTAATGAGTGGGGGTTGGAAGAATGCCGCTACGAGCAGCAGCGCCTGTGCCGCAACCAGCACAAAGATGGCACGTAGCCACCAGGGTAGCGGTTGAGCCATAAGAACTCTCCTTGTAGTCATAATGACCGTATGTAACAACAGGTAAATGGAGGTTAGAAGATAACTTTAGCACAAGTATACACTACTGATGAACTAAAGCCTATTAGTGATTATCTGTCTCCAAAATTATTTACTCCTACAGTGAAGATTACATAGTGATGGAGGGTTGATGCATCAGTAAGATTACCCATTGGGGAATCGGCTATGCTTTGTAGGCCACAATTCGCAACCGCGTGTAATCAGCTATCCACTGTCCATTGTTGAACAAGCGATCCCGTGTCTTCTCTTCGGTACGCTCCAGTATCCGTTGTTTCATATCATCAGGTACGTTGTAAAACACTCGTTCGCCAAACATCTGGATCCAGTTGCGCAAACCCATTTCGCCTTCTTCCAGTGGTGTAGGTCTGTCAAAGAGCAGCGCGCTTCGTACATCTAGATCATGCTTCTCTAACAGGGATGCATATTCACCAATTGAAGGAAAATACCATCCGAAGTCTATCTCTTTGTGCACGAGTTCTCGGAAAGATTGCTGAACGGCAGTCCTAATTGTTGCAACACAATCCTTCCCGCCAAATTCTGCGACGAATCTACCTCCAGGCTTCAAGGACGCTGCGATGCAACGAGCGACCTGTTCAGCCTCCGGTATCCAATGGAGTGTTGCATTCGAGAAAATAGCATCAAAGGGAGACGCGAAAGATTTCTCTTTCGCATCTGCCACATGAAATTCAAGATCAGGGTAGTTGGTTTGCGCAGTTTCAATCATACTTGCCGAGCTATCAATCCCGATCACGTGTGCCCCCGACTCAGCGATAGTTTGTGTGAGATGACCTGTGCCACAGCCCAGATCAAGGATCAGTTCTCCAGGTTGTGGTTGCAGAATAGGAATGAGACCCTTCCCGTATTCGAAGACAAAGGCATGTTTTTGATCGTAGAGTGATGTGTCCCACTTGTTGTTCGGCATTGTTTTAACCTCGAATGAATGCCAGTAACTCATCCCGTTTCTGCTCCATAAACGCCTGGTTGTTCGCTTCGACATTTAAGCGCAGGAGAGGCTCTGTATTAGATGGGCGCACATTGAACCACCAGTCCCCGTAATCTACTGTAATGCCATCCAGGTGATCAACGGACAGGGCATCCTTGCCAAACGTTTCTTCCAGTGCTCGAAGTTTGCCCTGCACGTCACTGACCACGCTATTAATTTCACCACTGCGCACGCCTTTGTCGAGCGGCTTAAGCAACTCTGAAAGCGGTTTTCCTTCGATTGAAACGAGTTCGAGCGTAATCAAGAATGCAATCAAACCCGAGTCGGCGAACCAGTTATCGCGGAAATAGAAATGGCCGGAGTGCTCGCCGCCAAAGATGCCATTGAGCTGGCGCATCTCAGCTTTGATATAAGAATGCCCAACGCGAGTGCGAACGGGCTTGCCGCCTAACGAATTGACGAGCTCGGGCACGCTTTTGGAAACGATCAGATTATACAGTATCGTTGACCCTGGTTGTTTGTGAAGCAGGCTATTTGACACGATCGCCGTCACCATCGAGCCGTCTACGATATCCCCATGCTCATCTACAGGGAACATGCGATCCGCATCGCCATCAAAGGCTGCACCAAGGTCAGCGCCTACCTCGCGTACTTTCTTTTGCAGATCTTCCATATTTTCAGGCTCGATCGGACTGGCCGGGTGATTGGGGAAATTTCCATCCAGCTCAAAATAAAGCGGTACCAGCTCGCAGGGCAGGAACGAGAATACACGTGGCATCATTAAACCCGCCATGCCATTGCCTGCATCGATTACGACTTTGAGCGGCTTGATCTTACTGACGTCAATGAATGAAAGGGCGTGCTGGACGTAAGCATCGAGCACATCTTTTTGCATAACCTGACCTTTGTGCGCAGGTTCGGCAAAGTTACCGCTGATCGCTAAGTCGCGTATATCTGCCAGTCCCGATTCCAGGCTAATAGGAAATGCCTGGGCGCGACAGAACTTCATGCCGTTGTATTTTCCTGGATTATGCGATGCCGTAATCATGACACCCGCGGGATAGTTGAATTTACCCACGGCAAAATATAATTCGTCCGTTGTTGTCATGCCGAGATCGATGGCATTCACTCCCTGGTCGGTTATACCACGTATCAGCGCAGCGGCTAACTGTGGTGATGAAAGGCGCATATCTCGCCCCACGGCAATCTCCGGCACGTTTAAATATTGCGCTGCTGCTCTACCGATGCGATATGCTACGTCGTCGGTGAGGTCCTGTCCGTAGATACCGCGTACATCGTATGCTTTGAAAATAGCAGAATCAATGGTTCCATTTGATGTATTCACTGTTTATATCCTCTTCTACTTCCTTTCATCTCGCCTGACCGTATGTTGATGCGTAGCATCGTTGGCGAGATGGATCAGGATGATTTCCAAATTTCTAAGAGTACCCAGGGATCACCTGAGCTACGGGGATCGAAGATTTGTCCAACTTCGCTAAAGCCTGCTTTGGCAAATGCGCGCCGCGCAGGTTGATTAGCTCGAGCTGTTTCTGCATACATGCGCACAAAGGCCGGCTGGGAAAAAAGATATTCCACCAGTGTCCGAATAGCTTCAGGCCCATAGCCTTTGCCCCAGCGAGTTTTATCGCCCAGACCCAGGCCAATCTCAGCCTGGCCCGCGCGATAATCTACATTAAAATAGGTAATGGTTCCAATCGGAATGTGTTGTTCGTCCTCGATGATAAACCAGAATTGCCGTCCATTACCATTCACATAATTACGTTCGAATACAGGCAGAAACTCGCTCATATTCTGCGAATACGGGCGATGTGGGTCATAACGCCATACCTCGTTGTCCCGTTCCCAGTTAAAAACCGTGTTCGCGTCTTGTAACGTTGGACGGCGCAAGTAAATGCGTTCTGCATGTAAAATAGGATAAGGATTAAAACGTTGTGTCTCGGTCATGCAAGCCCTATTTCTTGTGCAAAGCTGGTGCCAGCCGAGAGCGGTGTGACTTGAAAAGCCTGGGCTAACGTTTGACCAAGATCAGCAAAGGTTAAGCGCATGCCAAGATTAACCCCGGCGCGTACAGGCTGGCCGTAAGCAAGCAATGGCACCTGCTCGCGTGTGTGGTCGCTGCCTCGATAGGTGGGATCCACACCGTGATCAGCCGTGAAAAAGATTGCATCACCTGGCTGCATTGCCTGCTGAACCTGAGCAAACCAGCTATCTACATCTCGTAGAGCCTGAGCGTATCCCTGGCTATCTCGACGATGACCCCAGAGCATATCGAATTCTACCAGATTTACAAAGAGCAGGCCTGTAAAGTCACGTTCAAGCCAGCGCAGTGTCGCCGCCATGCCGTCTTTATTCGTTTCGGTATGATCTCTCTGGGTCAAACCTCGGCCTGCAAACAGATCTTCAATCTTACCGATACCAATGACGTCCTTGCCATTCTCCTTTAACACATCAAGTAAGGTGATACCCAGTGGCGCAAGTGAGAAATCGCGCCGGTGTTCAGTGCGCTTGAAATTCCCGGGCGTGCCAATAAACGGGCGAGCAATCACGCGGCCTACTGCATTATCGCCTGTAAGCATATCACGGGCGATCTGGCACATATGATACAACTCTGCGAGCGGAATCACTTCCTGGTGCGCTGCGATCTGGAAGACGCTATCGGCTGATGTGTAGAGAATAGGGCGTCCGGTGCGTAGATGTTCTTCGCCCAGTTCCTTGATGATTTCGGTACCAGAAGCAGCCTTATTACCGATCACCCTACGACCAATAGCCA
>DATMNR010000459.1:0-8986 GCA_035568795.1 Ktedonobacteraceae bacterium | reverse complement strand
CTCTGTCGTCAGTGGCGAAGGGAATATGGGGAGCAATCCCCGCTACAGGCGCAAGCCTGCCTTAACGGGAACCAGTTGCCGCTCTGGTCAAAAGCGGCTCCCGCAAGGGAAATCCTGAACGTTTTCTTTCATCCCCTGGCTCAAGCCGAGGGGTTGCAGAAAAGAGTTCCTATGATGTTTCGCAATAAGGATCAAAATAGCTTGAAAAAGCAATCCGGTGGTCAAGAAATGCCGAAACAACCTATTCTGGCTGCCAAACGACGCAGACAACTTCATCCATTTTTTTTTCGTATAGGCCCTGTAGCATTAAGCATTTGTAGTGTGCTCTTAATCGGCTTAATGGCTGTGCTCTATCTCTCTCAGTTGGGTCAGGCGGTTACTGCGAATCAGCAAATTCAGGAGTTTCATAGACAGCAAACCACACTACAACGTGAGAATCAAGATCTGTTCTATACCATTGCACATGAGGAGTCGCCAGGTTATATTGCCGATCATGCAAAATCCTTAGGTTTGGTCCCCGCTGACTCGAAGGCAGTGATGATAGTGGTTGTACCACATCTTTTACCAATGAAGGTTGGGCATAGCAAATAATTATTACAGGAGGAGAGCTGGTTAACTAGCATATTTGTAAGGAAGTAGAGTAAGGCAATGAACATACAAATGCGGCGAGCGCGTAATCGGCAAATGTTCATTTTCTTGCTAGTCTGCCTCGGCATCTTCACATTGCTGGCAAGACTGTATTACTGGCAAATACTCCAATCACAAAGCGGATACAAACTGGCGCAACTCGCCAACGATGAGCACATTAAAAACTTAACATTGGATGCGCCACGTGGGCTGATCTATGACATCAATGGAAAGCTCCTGGCAACGAACGTATTGCGTGATGATGTATACGTCGAGCCGTTACAGTTCACTTTGGATCACCCAGACGCCGCTCAAAGCGATTTGGAGGCATTAATTACTACGTTACACCAGGCTTTGCCGAAAGTATCGGTAGCAAAGCTACACCAAGCATTTGCTAGTGGACAATATACAGCACGTATTGCAATCGGTATTGATCCCTCTCAAAGTGAGCATCTGCGTCAATTACAATTGCCAGATGTGTTTTTAGAACCGCGAACGTGGCGCATTTACCCTGGTGGTAGTTTAGCAGCACAAATCCTGGGATTTGTCACGCAGAATGATTCGGACAATCATGGCAACTATGGGATCGAAGGAGCTTATGATACTTTATTGGAAGGCAAACCTGGCAGCTTCACGGCAGTAAAGGATTTGCAGGGCAATCCATTAGATGTAGGTTCAATCAACGAACAACCTCCAGTCAGTGGAGCCAACCTGACAGTGACTATCGATAGTTCAATCGAGTACATGGTATCAGCAGCTCTGGCTGATACAGTAAAGAATTTGCAAGCTCAGAGTGGTACAGTGGTTGTCATTAATGCTCATACAGGCGCGGTTGTAGCAATGGCTGGTGAACCTACATTCGATCCGAATCATTATGGCCAGTACGCTACAATGCAGGGATGTCTTGGAAGCGAAGAAGTGTACTTCAATCCAGCAATGTACTGTGGATATGAACCCGGTTCAACGATGAAGATGGTCACAATGGGTGCGGCGCTTGATCAGGGGTTGATTACTCCCAATACAACGCTCAACGATCCTGGATGTATGACCTTTACTGATGCACCTGAAGTTTGCAATTGGGAATATAAGGCATACGGCACAGAATCAATGACACAGGTGTTAATACACTCTGCCAATGTGGGTGCGGCGCATGTAGCACACGATATTCTCGGCGCTGATCGATACTATCCTTACCTCTCGCGTTTCGGTTTTGGACAACGTACGAATAT
This sequence comes from Ktedonobacteraceae bacterium, assembly GCA_035568795.1. GTDB lineage: Bacteria > Chloroflexota > Ktedonobacteria > Ktedonobacterales > Ktedonobacteraceae > DATMNR01. The sequence goes on along the minus strand of DATMNR010000459.1, from coordinate 7,130 downwards.
TGATGGACCAGAAGAGGCAGGAGTGTACCTGTCGCCGAACGATCAGAACTGGACAGAAAGCGATCTGACGCGTCAGGCTTTTGGACAAAGCATTCTGGCAACGCCAATACAAGTTGCAATGGCTTACGAAGCGGCTGCAAATGGCGGTGTGATGATGTACCCCTACCTTGTTTCAAAGATAAATGCGAATGGGAAGATAGTGACAACACAACCGAGAATTGAGCGACGAGTAATTAGTACCCATGCCGCGCAATTGTTGACAGGGATGCTTACCCAGGCAGCAAAGTATGGTTCGGCTATGCTAGCGCAAGTTCCTGGATACAGTATAGCGGCCAAAACTGGCACTGCGACAACGCAGGGTATTTCTGCTAATCAAACCGAGGCTTCGGTGGCAGGTTTTATTCCTGCTTCGAATCCACAGTTTGTAATCCTGGTGAAGATAGATCGTCCTCAAAAGGCAATCTATGGCAGTACTGCGGCGGCCCCGCTCTGGAAAACGATTGCACAACAATTGATGTGGTATTACGCTATTCCGCCTGACCTGGCGTAGTAAGTATTATTAGTATTGGGAGCAGAAATGTATTCTAGCTTCTTTGTTACAAAACAAGTGTACTAGAAAATTTGTTCTATGTCAAGCCTAAAAGGTACTTAATGTGGGTGAATTCGGAAGTCAGGGGTTTTATAGAGGCTATTAGTCTCCTACAGCCCTATAAAAAGAACTGAGCACAAATGACACGTGACGTTCGCAGACAACCAAATAAGGAAAGACAACAAAGGTCGCTTGTACACGGGCCTTCAGGTTCCTATGTACGTTCCCCAGCATTGCGATCTGCAGAAGAAAGACGTGGTTCAGTAGCTCAAGGGAAAAAGTCACAAGGAAGCAAAACATCGAAATCAAATACGCGTTTCGCATTTGAAGAAAAATTGATCAATCCTGGTGTACCGCTCAAACGCCTTCCTCGTCTGAATCCGAACAGTGTTAGGCAGGATTCAGGAGTGGTCAAGAGTTTAAAACAGCAACACAGCGGTCTCACAGCGGACTGGCGCACGCAGACGGCATCGTACGGAGCTGAGCGCCAGGAGACGAAGAAGCGGGCAGCAACTGTGCAGGCCATCACTGAGGAAGAGCAAGAGAAACTGGCCACACTGGAAATGCGTCTGCCCCGTGTTGCAGGTAAGGTAGACGCCTGGTTATTGATAATTGTTTTGACCTTATTGTGTATCGGCATCGTAAACGTTTATAGCGCAAGCTCTTTTCAAGCGGCGCGCGATCAGGGTGACGCTTCGTACTATTTTCAGCGCGAACTGATGTGGGCTATTCTTGGAATCGTGGCGATGTTGCTTACGTTGCGCGTTGATTATCGCCAATGGCGGCGTTTCTCGTTGGTTGGGATGTTGATAATTCTGCCGTTGCTGGTGATTGTCCTGAAGTTTGGTGTAAATGTGTACGGCGCATCGCGCTGGTTATCTTTAGGTTCGTTCTTTTCGTTTGAGCCAAGCGAATTAACCAAGTTAGTGCTGGCTCTCTACATCGCCGATTGGTTAGCGCGTAAAGGAGACCAGGTAGGGACATTTCTCTATGGTTTGGTTCCGTTCATTATTCTAGTAGGTATAGTTCTGGGCCTGGTGTTGCTGGAGAATGACCTGGGCACCGCAATTATTATTGCGGGATTTGCTACAGCAATGTTCTTTACAGCAGGCGCTAATATAACGCAGTTCTTACTGGCGATGGCATGTGGTGGGTTGATTTTCTTAAAAGAAGCGTTCAGTAGTTATCGTTTTTACCGTATAGCAGGTTTTGTGAATCCTTTCAAGGATGTTACAGGTATTAACCTGCAACTGTATCAGGCATTGCTGGCATTGGGATCAGGAGGATGGTTCGGCTTAGGGTTAGGAAATAGCCGTCAAAAGACTGGCTATCTACCGTTCCCTTATACCGACTCGATCTTTCCAATCATCGGCGAAGAGTTGGGTTTTGTTGGCTGTGCTGTAATCGTATTGCTCTTTCTTTTTTTAGCTTTTCGGGGATTCCGACTTGCCAGGCGTACTCCTGATTTGTACGGAGCGCTGCTGGCAACAGGTATCACAACATGGTTGGTATTACAGGCAATGATAAATATTGGAGCGAATACTGGAACAATCCCTTATACAGGAGTGCCGTTACCTTTTATCAGCTTTGGCGGATCATCGCTTGTTGTATCACTGGCTGCTGTAGGTGTCTTACTCAACATTTCGCGATATATTCAGGAACCGGAGGCGCCAGCTCTCTCGCTGCGCAAAAAGCGTGTTGGGTCAAGGTTTATCACAACTACGCAGTAATCTTAGCATTCCTCCTGATCGAGAGATAGGCGCGAAGCGACGGCATGAGGAATGGATGCGAGAACAATAGGGAATTGTATGCGAGTGCTAGTTTCAGGTGGGGGTACTGGTGGACATATATATCCTGCCCTGGCAATAGCAACACAGTTAAGAGAAAAGTATCGGGCAGAGATAATGTTTCTTGGAAGTGATGATGGACTGGAAACTGAGATAGTGCCCGCGGCAGGGTTTCGCTTAGCAACCATAAAAGCTGGCAAACTGCGGAGATATATCTCATGGCAGACAGTCACAGGAGTGATGCGTGTACCTATGGGGATGATACAGGCAATAGGCATTGTAAGGAAGTTTCGGCCGCAAGTCGTTTTTACAAGCGGAGGATATGTAGCTGTTCCTGCAGGATTGGCAGCGCGTCTTAATGGGGTGCCATTATTGATGCACCAACAAGATGTACCACCCAACCTGTCGAACAAACTTGTAGCGCCACTGGCAACACGCATCTCAGTGGCATTTGCTGACTCGCTGGCCTATTTCCCAGCCCATAAGACTTTGCAACTGGGGAACCCGATACGTCAGACAATGCTGGATGTGCGCCAGATCGTACCTCAGGAAGCACGTAAGATGCTTGGATTTTGGGAACAGGAGCCTTTATTACTCGTCACTGGTGGCAGCCAGGGCGCAAGACATCTCAATCAAATAGTATGTGAAGCGCTGCCAGATCTGCTGGCTCACTGCCAGGTGCTACAGATCAGCGGTAAAGAGTTGTATAGCGAGACTCATGAGTTGTCGAATAGCATATTAGCCCATCTTGAGGAACCATTGAGAAAGCGTTACCGGTTGGTAGCCTACCTGAATGAGGAAATGCCGCTAGCATTGCAAGCAGCGGACCTGGTACTTTGTCGTTCAGGCGCTTCTACCTTGAGCGAATTGGCTATACTAGGTAAACCGAGCATTCTGGTGCCGTTACCTCCAGCAATTGGGAGTTCTCCGCAAGAGTCAAACGCGGAGATGTTTGAACGTAAGGCAGCGGCTGAAGTGATCAAGGATCATGATCTGAATCCGCAGGTACTTGTAGAGCGACTGAAATACATTTTGTCAGCTTCTACACGTGTAGAAGCTATGGCAGAAGCTTCGAGATCATTTGCGAAGCCACAGGCAACGCAAGAAATCACAACGGAGCTAGTAAAAATTGCGCGATGAACATATCAGGATTTGAACAATTGAAAGATGCTCATTTGCATTTCATGGGAATAGGCGGTCAGGGCATATCAGCAGTAGCGCAAATGGCGCTTCAGGAGGGTGCCAGGATTAGCGGATGTGATCAATCAGCATCAGCTACGACGAGAATGCTCGTGCAAAGAGGAGTGCCCGTGGAGATTGGACACAACCCCGAACATCTTGCACAAGCTGATGCTTTGATTTATGTGCCCGCAATTGTGGCTTTCAATCCTGATAATCCTGAATTAGAAGCAGCAAAGACAAGTGGTGTGCCAGTCATGACATGGCAAGAGCTGATGGGCAAATGGATGCAAGACAAGTTGGTGCTCTCGGTTAGTGGCGTTCATGGCAAAGGAACAACAACAGCAATGCTTGCGCTCATGCTTGTTGAGGCGGGGCTTGATCCAACATGTGAGATTGGTGCAATCGTACCAGGCCTTGGCGCTAATTATCGTATAGGGAAGAGCCAGTACTTTGTGAATGAAGCCGATGAGTTCAATAACAATTTCTGGAACTATCACCCTCGGTTGGCAATAGTGACATCAATCGAGTTTGAGCACCCTGAGTTTTTCGCTGACTATGCAACGTTCCTACAATCATTTGAGCATTTTATTCGTGGGATGGATATAAAAGGTGAGTGGCCTTTCCAACCTACACTCATAATGAATGCAGACAGCCCTGGCTGCCTCGAATTACGCGAACGGCTAAATGACTGGACAGGTCAAATTGTGATGTATGCAACTGAAGGACTTTCGAATACCGAAATGACAAAAGCGGGCAGCGTACCTGTTGCTGCACATAGACTGTCGGATTACATAGTATATGACGTAGAGCTAGAAGGAAAAACAAGTTTCCGTGTACGATCTCAGGGAGATGGAGGGAACGCATTCCCAGCGGATACAACCATTCATCTGCGGTTACCGGGAGCTCACAACGTTCAGAATGCAGTAGCGGCTCTGATTGCAGCGCGTTGCATCGGTATACATGACGATGTGATTATCCATACATTGGAAAACTTCAGCGGAATTGAGAGACGTTTCGAGATTCGCTATGAAGGATCGCTCCAGACCAATGGGGCGGCGCAAGATGTCATCTTGATTGATGACTATGCTCACCATCCTACAGCGATCTCAGCAACTCTGGAAGCGGCTCGTCAAAGATTTCCAGGACGGCGGCTTATCGCGGTATATCAACCGCATATGTATAGTCGCACGAAGACTTTTTTTGAACCATTTTTAACTGCCTTTGATGATGCTGATGTGGTGATAATAGCGGACATCTTTCCAGGGCGTGAACATGATGACGGTTCTATACATGCGCGTGAACTTGTTGAAGCAATGGTGAAGCGCCCGCCATTTTTGTCGTCGGGGAAAAAAGTAATCTCTAGTGGGAATGTTGAAAACACGGCAACAATACTGGGTAATACATTGCGGTCAGGTGATGTAGCAATTGTGATGGGAGCGGGAGATATCTATGCTGTAACGGAAACGTTGTTACAAGAACATAGGAAACGATCATGACGTTTGATGCTCAAACAATTTATACAAAACTACACCCATATTTTCAGAGTCGTGTTCGCCTCAATGAGCCATTGGCACGGCATTGTACTTTTGGCGTAGGTGGCCCTGCCGACGACTGGGTTTCAGTCGACACGTCAAGGGAACTCATTGACCTGGTGAACATGTGCATCGAGGAGAAGTGGCCGTTGCTGTTGGTGGGTAACGGCACGAATATCCTCTTTGCTGATGCTGGTGTGCGAGGTATTGTAGCGCGTATTGTACTCGATCATTACACCATTGAAGATCAAGGTGATGACACAGCTCTTCTGGTGGCAGAGGCAGGCGTGAGTTGGCCCCGCCTATTGAATGAGCTTGCTCCACAGGGTTGGGGAGGGCTAGAGTTCGGCCCAGGCATACCTGGAACACTTGGTGGAGGAGTGATCTCAAATGCAGGAGCACATAACAGCGATCTCGGTGAAGTATTGGAGTGGATCGAGGTATTGGATGCGCGTGGCGCGATGACAACTCATGACGGGGTATCGGTTCCGCTTATGCGACGCTACCTGCATGATGAAATTGATTTAAGTTACCGTCATAGCCGTTTTCGCGAAAGTAGGCGCATTGATTTTGATACACAGGGATATCCAATCATTCCTCCACGGGGGCTGATTGAGCCGAGTGAAATCATTGTACAGTTGGGGATTCGTCTGCGAAAGGAAGATCCTGAAAAGTTACGCGCAAAGATTGAAGAATATAAGCAACATCGCAAGACGACTCAGCCTGTACAGAAGAGCGCTGGTTCAGTCTTTAAGAACCCTCCAGGTGATTATGCAGGGCGTTTGATTGATCAGGCAGGGTTGAAGGGCAAAACACACGGTAAGGCACAGATTTCACAACGCCATGCTAACTTTTTTATCAATTTAGGCGGAGCCAGTGCAGCCGACGTCATAGCTTTGATAGTTGAAGCCCGCAACAGTGTACGCGACCAGTTTGGGGTAGAGTTGGAGTTGGAGGTCGAGTTGCGAGGCGACTGGGGGAAGTAATCATGGAGCAAAAAACGAAAACTCGCAAAAGGGTTGTCAGCATACCGGGAGAAATCGCGCAGCCAAAACGCTGGGCTGATCGGCATGCGCATAAGCGGAATGTAAATGCAGAACCTCGAACAAGAAGTAGGCTGGTGAAGCGCACCCTTGCTCAGACTGGAGTACCAGCATCTGAGGGCCAGGTACGACTCATTCGTCCATTACCGCGACAACCTTATGCAGCAAATATACCTGTACGTAGTGGCCGACGATCAGCAAGAAGCGGAGGTTTCTGGCGACGAATAATGACATTGATTGCTCTGTTCGTGATCGGTATGGTAGGAGTAAGTTTTGCTCTGAGCAGTTCCAATTTCCAGATCCATCGGATCGATATTATGGGTACACAAAACAATAAACTGGTGGATGAGATCCAACGTATGGGTATCCAGGGACAGAACATTTTTCTATTGGACGCAGGGGATCTGACTGCACGGATTGAAGCTTTACCCATGGTAGACTCTGTGAACCTATCAAAGCAGTTACCAAATCTTGTAGTTATCAATGTAGTGGAGAGAACGCCTGTATTACTCTGGCAGACGCAGCAAGGAACTTTCAGTGTCGATAGAAAGGGAGTTGTTATAGCGGCCGCCAGTGACACTACAGGTATAGATCACTTGATGACTGTCGAGGATGTCAGCAAAGAAGTAGGGAAGCAGATACATCCTGGAACTTTATTTGACGCAGCCAATATAGCATTTGCTACCCAGGCATATTCGCGTCTTGAGCATTTGTCTGGAGTTTCCTCATTTACGCTGCGCTATGATGTAATACCCAGTCAAGGGGGGCATGGGTCATTCATCGTCGTGAGTTCAAATGGCTGGTTAGCTTATCTGGGCGGTGCGGATGATAATAATCCATTGGATAACCGATTGATCGAACTCCAACAGATTCTTAACATGGCGCAGCAAAAACAACTCAATCTGGCAACAATTGACCTGCGCTTCGGCTTGCGTCCTGTATATAGATTGAAATCTTAGTCGGTTCATTGTAGTGACAGAGTTCGTAGTGCGCGGGC
>DATMNR010000458.1:0-5820 GCA_035568795.1 Ktedonobacteraceae bacterium | reverse complement strand
GTATGAGGCACAGTCAGCCTATCTGTCTTACTACCCCCTTGGATCATCCATTGGACGCCACCAGGACTATGAAGAGAAGGTCAATAAGCCTGTCATCTCCATCAGTCTTGGGGAGGATGCGCTCTTTGAGCTTGGAGGACTTGGGCGCTTCGAGTCCTTCGAGGAGATCATTCTGCACTCTGGAGATGTCTTCATCTTTGGAGAAGAGCATAGATATTGCTATCACAGTGTCAGGAAAATCATTCCAGATACCAGGCCTGCTGACCTCAGCATGGACCCAGTCAGAATCAGTATCACCATCAGGCAATATGAATAAGTCCCACATCAAGGGCGTTGCGGACTGAAAGCGCAGGAGGCAAAACCGTACAATGCCACCCATAGGAAAGGTGACACATGATTCTCAGCCTTTGGAGCCAGGCTTGCAGGTGACCGGATCATTGAGGACATCTGCTGAGGAATCAAGTGAAAGAGAGATGGCAATCCTGGTGATACGCAATTCTAGAAAGGAAATGCAAAATGCTACAAGAACTTCATAACAAACTCATAGCAGCCCGGAACTTTGAACTGGTTGCGAAGTTTTGGGACTGGTACATCCTACTCCGGATCAGCGGGGTCAATGGCAGGGTTTCCTGCTACTGGGATCATGATCAAGATTGCGTAGGATATACTTCACCAGAGCGCCTTTGGGAGCTTGCAGACGATATCGATAAACTTGAGGAACAAATGCAAGAGCGCGGATGTCCTCTCACAGCCATACCCTTGGAGCTATGGCAAGAAGACACGAGATCAGACCCTATTCCGGAGGTACGGCGGTTGGCAAAAGTGTTGAGCCAGCATAGTGAGTGAACCAATGACACGTCGTTTCAATGCATTCCACATAAGCTGTAACATTGCTGAGGTGCGAGATCTTGCATTCATTCCACGCACTTTTACAGATAGCCATTTCAAAAAGCATGTGAATGATAGAAAATGGCCTTCTTGTGGATACGATTGAATGGAACTCAACAGTCACGGTATATCGAGCAAGCTTCGGAAATTCGGCATCTCACAAAACGTTCATTCTCAAAAAACTCTCAGGCAGCTCATCAGAAATAGTCTGATCCAGCAATCCAGCTCTGTTTATGAGGAAAGAGCACATCGAGGATTGGGACAAGTTCATCAGGAACGCGCTGACCCGCTTGTATAGCTGCCCAGGTAACAGGGCGAAAACCAAACACGAGTTGCGTGAACACCTGCTGGCTGAATCTCACTTCTTGCTCCTCACCGATGAGACGATCAAACCGGTTTATAGTAGATGAGGTGAGTTCAAGAGTGCATCTCTCCTCATCCACGACAAGCGCGAGAACTCCCGTCCATTCACTTTGATGCTTTAGCCAGCGTTCTTCCCAGAGAGGCAGGAGTGTTTGGACGACTGCTGAGAATGAAACCATGCGAGCCATCCAACCACCATCAGGAATGATATTTATTTCGCTGCGCAGGGGCAGATGATCGGCCAGGAGATTAGACGTAATATCTGTCAGTGGAAGAGGCCAGGAGACTTCGGTTTGCGACGCGAGTTCTCCAGCATTCAAAGTATTCTGGTAATGCAACAGAGCCAGCACGGCTGGCCAGGTATTAGCCGCAACCTCAAAAGCCTCAAACTGTCCTCTTCTGCTTGATAGGAGTAAATATCCCTCAAGTTTGCCATCTTTATTGAAAGCCAACAATGGTAGATGCTCTTCAGGCCAATTCTTGAGATAATGAACCTGGCGCGCTGCAGTGCGACTAGGGGCAAAAGTGCATATCGAGTCTCGATTATGTTCCACATACAGCGCAAGCAGATGAGCAGCGTCAGATAGTTCGGCGACACGCACAAAGCATTGTTCAGAGGGTTGGTCAGGAATGAGCTCCCGTCGGACAGCATGTTGCGGCATATCTTCGATTACATCAATGAAACCATGCTGCTGATAGTAATCAGGAATACCATCCAATAGGAGAAAGCTATACTGCCGATTCTGGGCAAAAGCGAGAGCATCTTGCATCATCGCCGTAGCCACTCCCTGGTGACGATAATCCTGATCTATCACTACTCCACCAATACATCCGATGCTAAGCCTGCTCGACTCCACACACAACCAGCGTTCTTGTATGCGATAGCTCCCCACATAGGTCTTCCCATAAAAAGTGCTCCGTAATTGTATCATTTGAAAATCGGGATCATATTCAATGAAGCGGCGACGTCGAGATGCAACGAGAACGGTGTCCTCATCGGGGCGAAATGTCTCTGCGTTCAATCGAAAATAGTGCTCGATTTCCTCAGCAGTTTGGGGTGATCGTATGACGAAATCAGCAGATGCGGTAAGATTCTTCATCTATGGAACGCCTTTCATCGAATTTTCACAAGTCCATACAACATTTTTCCCACTTTATCACAAAATGTTCTAAGAAGAGGAGGTCAGTGACGGTATGAAGGGGCTACGCTTTCACTGGATGTAGGGAGTTCTCTCACAACTGCAGTTCTTTGTGGGGTGCCTGGATGGTGGCCAAATACTCCTCGACAGGTCTGGCTGGCGTAGAGACATCGAGGACACTCTGGAAGAAAAAGATGGGCGTCTCTAACGTCGTTCCTAGCTGCCGAGCATCATAGGCCACTATCTCCGGGAGGAGTTTTGTGTCCGAGGGCAGTTGGCTGCCGAACAACCATGTATATCCATCCCTGAGGGAATACCTGGGTGATCGGAGGTGTTCAGGTCCACTCTACACGAACAGATAGCGTCCTGTCCGGCATACGTGCTCAAGCTGGCGCGTTCGAGGATGATACGCTGGCGATTGAGTATGAATGTGACCTTGACGGTATCCAGGCGGAATGAACTGCGCCTCTCCTCTCGAATAGGAAGAAGGTGGTAAGATAGGAGAGCGTTTTTGGAAAGCGCAGACTGCCAACACAACAGAGGGGTGGGAGAATGAATCTGCTTGTGACGTCGTTCTTCCTTGAAGGTCCTCCATCAGGACAATGCGAAGCGTGCCTACATGCCGGCTAGAGCAACGAACAGGAGAAAACAGTGCGACCTCGTCTCATCCTCTCGCGAGTACCTTTGCTCTTGCAACAAATAGGCCTAGGTGTTCTCCTTGGCCTTATCCAGTTACTCCTTTTCTTCCTGGGCTTATCACGTTTTGGGATGTTTGTGGCAGCGAATCTGTCGTTTATACCAGGGCTGGTTCTCTACCTTGGGTTCCCGGTAGTGGCAGGTTTCCTCACAGCGCACCGTGAGGAAAGAGCGTCAGCGGGAGCAAGAGCCGGTTTTGTAACCGGCTTCACAGGCGCTACTATCGTGATGCTTGCTCTCATCCTCACCATTGCCATCCTTGCGCTCCAGGAATCAGCGAACAGGTTTTCTAATTCATTAGACTTTTCCATAGCCTTCATTCTGCTGATGGTTTTACTGCTGAATGTCCTGGGCGTGCTGCTGGCTACCATAGGAGGAGCGTTCGGGAGAAGTATGGGGAGAGGATGGTCGTAATGATGGCTGGAGAAAAACCAAAGGAGAAACACGCGGTTGATTACTTTTTGCTCCAATAGTGTGAAGCAAGAGGGCATCTCTGCCTTCAAATTGACCACCGACCTTGCCACCATTGGCGTGAAACTCCTTGATGATCTGCTTATTCCAATCATTAGAGCTATTATTTGTGCTCATGAACAAAATCTCCTTTATCACTTCAGATCGTTCGGCAAAACTGAGAACAGCTGGCAAGCATACAAACTGCCCATTGACGTTTCGTTAGTATTTACATCTGCCGCGCGGGTGTCAATCCCAGCGGCGTCCCTGAAAAGGCCACCTTTTCTCTTTGTTTGAACCAGGAAGCGTTTCATTCCTTCGTCTTCGTTAGAGAAACGTGCCAATTGCCTCTGCCTTGTGTACATACTCGTTAGTGGTGAGTTGTTGGAACATGAAGTCCACCAGATCCGCCCTGGACGTTTTTCTTCCGCCAGAGACTATATATCCCTGAGCCACCTGATAGTGGGTCACGGTTGGAGTGTCAAAGAGACGAGCAGGTCGAACAATCGTCCAGTCAAGGTTACCATTCATCACCAGCGTTTCCATCCGAGGCATATCTGCATACGCCGTTCTCCCAAAGATCGGTTTGATGATTCTTCCAAAGATGAAGCCTTCCTGAGAATCATAGTGGGGATTGGTACCCCCCGAACTCACACAGACGAGGCGACGAACGCCATGATGGTTCATGGCTTGGAGAATATTGGACGTGCCTTGTGAATAGACAGCGATGGGTTTGCGACTATAGGGGACACCAATGATAGAGAGAACCGCATCCTGTCCAGCAACGGCTTGCTCGACCGATGCAAGATCGAACACGTCTCCGCGCATCACGTGCAAATGGACTTTTTGGAGAGGGAATGCCTCCGGGTGACGGGTGACTGCGACCACGGTATGTTCCGCAGCCAGTGCCTGCTTCGTCAGGATTTGCCCTGTTGGGCCATTCGCGCCAAAAATGACAATATTCATGCTCTTTCCTCTTTTAGTCTGTACTCGTTTCTCTAAAAAGCCAGCGCTCAAGCTGATCAACCATCTTCTCAAGCTCTCCAGGAAACATTCCCAGTTGAACAGGCATCCCCTTGAAAAAGGACATAATGGTCAGTGCCGTCAGAGAAGGATCAAGATTCGCTGGAAACAATCCTTGTGTACGTCCTGCTTCCAGGATGGTCATGAGATAGGATTGCCAATTCTCATCTGTTTGCTTGAGAATAGGATAGATGGCTGCATCACGTTGTGAACGCAGCAAGAGTTCATCCATCACGCGAAAAACGTCAGGTGTTTCACTCAGTTCATACACAAGATTGGCGAAATGTTGATGGAGCGCATCAGCAGGCGTCTTGACAAACATCTGTACAACTGGAGCCTGGATCGTCACAATGTGCTGAACGAGGTAATCGACAACGCTCTGGATCAATTCTTCCTTCGTGGGAAAGTAGTAATATAATGTTCCAATATTCATCCCAGCGTTTGCTGCCACGTCACGAATGCGTAGCCCTTCAACACCTTTTTCCGCCATCAGATGGAACGCGACCAGCACGAGTGTCTGACGACGCGTTTCATGCGCAGTGAGAGATGGAGAGGAGTTCACCTCTGTTCCCTTTTCTAACGCCTCCGGGTCTTTCACACGCTCATCTCCTTTTTCCCTGATCGTTCACCGGAGTGATCTGGAAAACCGGGTACCGTGGTGCCTCGGACTCAAATGTGGAGAGCAGAGCATCTTTGGTCACATCGAAGTAAGGGCGCACAATGCCGATCTGCATCAGATACTGTTTGAGGACGGAAGCGGCTTCCCGATTATCCAGCTCGGTCACGGAGATGTGCTCAGAACGACGATTATGAGTCAAGGTAGCAGTTCTCGCAGTTCGGAGATTGCGCACCCACTGCACCACGCCATATGGTGCGACAAGCCAGCGTTGTCCATCCTGCTCTATCGGGATAAAAGGGACAGTATGGGGTTGGCCGCTTTTGCGACCACGCACCGTGAGTAACGAACAGGGTCCTGCTGGCATCCCAGCACGCAGCAAGATAACAAACAGCACATTGCCTGCGCGATAAAAGAATCTCGTACGAAATGTTTTTGTCATGAAGAGGGTAGACACCTTTTTTTATCAGAAGAGAAGACACAGTCAACAACGATGCGTAACCACCCACAGGGAGAGTCGGAACGAGAAAGGAACCATTGTGTTCCGTTCTCCAACGCAGCTTGTCTTTTTCCACGCTCATCTCTTCTGTATCAGTCAAACACTTGACCAAATTATAGCAAGAAACGTTTGTCAGTCAAGCGCTT
>DATMNR010000457.1:0-2691 GCA_035568795.1 Ktedonobacteraceae bacterium | reverse complement strand
ATGATGAATACTGTGAACTGGATAGATGGGATGGATGGGTTAGCTACCGGGGTTGTAGGTATTACCGCACTCTTCATCACAATTATTAGCTTCATGCTTCACCAGTATAGTATAGCGGTACTCTCTGCCATTTTTACCGGTGCTGTCTTTGGCTTTTTACCACATAACTGGAATCCTGCAAAAATTTTTATGGGGGATACTGGTTCGATGTTTTTAGGACTCGCGCTTGCTGTTCTTTCAATTATGGGGGGAGCCAAGCTTGCGCTTGCCTTGATGGTGCTTGGAGTACCTATACTGGATGTTGCTTTAGTGATCATAAACCGTATTCGACGAGGTCAATCGCCCTTACATTATGATAAAACGCATCTTCATCACAGGCTCATGGCAATGGGATTGAGTGTTAAACAGATCTGTTACCTGTTCTACGGGGTAGCGATTATTTTTGGTTTGCTGGCCCTCAGTTTCTCAGGCATACATGCTGCACACTTTTATAAATTTGTAGGCATTATACTGGTAATAATCACAATGTTTGGATTAATTATTTGGGTAGATTATCGCCAGCGCTTGCGTGGCGTGCCTATCAAGTTGGGTGGTCCTGATAGATCACCAGACGTTAGTAACGAGCAAACCCAGCAGGATGCAGTACCAGAGAATATGGGAGAAGAGCTATTAGAGTACAAAGCACAGGCTAGCCCGCCACAATCTCACTCGACTGATGAGAATGTGCGAACTCCGCTTCTTCAGTAAACATCCGCCTCAGATAATAGCCTGTAAACGAACGCTCATTCTCTGCAACATCTTCCGGCGTTCCTCGAGCGATAACCTCACCACCAGCGTCTCCACCTTCAGGCCCCAGATCGATGATCCAATCCGCGCTTTTAATGACTTCCATGTTATGCTCGATCACAACTATTGAATTGCCTGCATCGACTAGACGTTGCAATACTTCGAGCAAACGATCTACATCAGCAAAATGCAGTCCTGTCGTTGGTTCATCAAGAATATACATCGTACGTCCTGTAGCTCGCCGAGAAAGCTCGGTCGATAGTTTGACACGCTGCGCTTCACCACCAGAGAGTGTTGTAGCAGGTTGTCCCAGACGCATATAACCAAGACCTACATCGTTAAGGGTCTTCATCTTATTGAAAATGGAGGGCACATTAGCGAAAAAGTCCATCGCCTCTACGATTGTCATATCCAGCACGTCGGCTATGTTCTTGCCCTTATAATGAATCTCCAGCGCTTCGCGATTGTAGCGTTTCCCCTTACATACTTCGCATGGTACATATACGTCGGGCAAGAAGTTCATCTCGATTTTGACAATACCTTCGCCTTTACAGGCTTCACAACGACCACCCTTGACATTAAACGAGAATCGACCTGGCAAGTAGCCACGAATACGTGACTCTGGCACATGTGCAAAGAGTTCGCGAATGCCTGTGAAAGCATTTGTGTATGTAGCAGGATTGGAGCGTGGAGTACGTCCAATCGGCGATTGGTCAATATCAATGACTTTGTCAAGAAACTCTATTCCCTGAATGGTGTCGTGCGCGCCAGGTTTATCATGAGCACGATGTAGTGTATGAGCCAGTTTACGGTACATGATATCAGTAATCAGAGTGCTCTTGCCAGAGCCTGAAACACCTGTAATCACCACAAACTTCCCAAGTGGAATATCGACCGAAACGTTTTTGAGGTTATTCTCGCGGGCGCCCGAAATGAGCAGGGACCTCCCATTACCTTCCCGGCGAGACGTAGGTAATGGAATACGCTTGCGCCTGGATAGATAATCACCCGTGAGTGAATTCAAGTTGGCAACTATATCTTCAAATTTGCCTTCGGCGACTACCCTTCCACCATGTTCTCCAGCGCCTGGCCCAATATCGACAATGTGATCAGCAGCACGCATGGTATCTTCATCATGCTCAACCACTAACAATGTATTACCTAGATCACGCAAACGCACCAAAGTCCTGATCAAACGCGCATTGTCGCGTTGATGTAAGCCAATACTGGGTTCATCGAGTATGTAGAGCACGCCCATAAGACCTGAGCCGATCTGTGTGGCCAGTCGTATGCGCTGTGCTTCTCCACCAGAAAGACTGGCGGCTGCTCGATCCATGCTCAGATAATCAAGGCCAACATCTACCAGAAATTGTAGGCGTGAACGGATCTCTTTGAAGACCTGACGGGCTATAAAGCTCTCACGTTCTGTGAGAGAGGCAGAAACCAAAGGCCCGTTAGTATCAATTGGTGTGAGTGGATCAGGTACGCCTGGAGCGCCATTGCCATTTTTCTTCTTGCCATTCCCATTACTTGTTGGTGCCATAGTAATTACGGCCTGGCTAACATAGTGTGACGTGCTATTCTCTAACTCCTGGAAGAAACGTTGCGCCATCACAATCGAAAGACGCGTAACCTGCACAATGTTACGACCACCAACAGTTACACCCAGCGCTTCTGGCTTGAGCCTGGCTCCATGGCATTCGGGGCAGACACGCGCAGACATATACTCTTCGATTTCTTCTCGTACACCCTCGCTATCAGTTTGCTTGTAACGTCGATCCAGGCCTGTAATCACCCCTTCGAAGTTAACGCTATACGTACGTGAACGACCATGTTGTGGTGTATAGCGAATCGAAAGCGGTTCAGACGTACCATAGAGCACCTTTTGGCGTTGCTCTTCCGTCA
>DATMNR010000456.1:0-4788 GCA_035568795.1 Ktedonobacteraceae bacterium | reverse complement strand
AGGCGCGGTTCTGCTGGGCGTTGATCCGGTGATTGGTCTACTCGTGTTTACCATTAGCGCAGCTATAGCTATTGGTATACTTGGAAAGGCTATGCGCGAACGTGATATTGCTGTGGGTATTATTATGACCTTCGCGCTTGGGCTGGGCATACTTTTTCTTTCGCTCTATTCTGGATATGCCGAACGTGTCTACAGTATTTTGTTTGGACAAATTGTAGGCATCAGCCAGCAGAATGTGCTGTTCACTGCTGTCTCCAGTTTACTCACACTTGTTATATTACTTATCCTTTACCGTCCACTTTTATTCAGTTCATTCGATCCAGAAGTGGCAGAAGCGCGTGGGGTGCCTGTCAATGCGCTCGGACTGGCTTTCCTTGTGCTTGTGGCAATCACCGTTTCTATTGCAGTGCAAATCGTCGGCGCTTTGCTCTTTTTTACGCTCCTGATCGGACCCGCAGCGACAACTGCACGCATCGTCCAGCGTCCACTCTGGGTTATTCTCCTGGCTATCGTGCTGGGGATTTGTTATACCTGGTTAGGAATTTTCTTCGCAGCCAATGGAACCTGGCCTGTGAGTTTTTATATTGCAACTATCTCGTTCGTGGTCTATTTGCCAATTCGTCTCCTTTCGCCATTGTGGATTGGACATCGAGCAAGAAAGAACATAGCAACGAGGCAAGGAACTCTCTCATCAGACTTCCAAAACAGCAAGGGCGAGCAGAACGATAAAGCAAGAGCGTCTGGAAGAGTTTCAGGAATATCCCGCTGAAAGGAGGTTTAAAGAGTAATGTTTCAGCTATTGCAATATGATTTTGTGCAGAATGCCTTTCTCGCAGGCACTTTGATCGCAATTATGGCAGCTACAATAGGCTACTTTGTCGTCCTGCGTGCCCAGGCATTCGCCGGAGAGGCTCTGGCCGATATCGGTTTTGCAGGAGCAACCGGAGCTGCAATTTTAGGCATAGGGGCGCTTTTGGGGATGCTTGGCCTGTCTCTATTAGCCGCGCTTGGAATAGGAGCATTGGGAGAGCGCGTGCGAGGACGTGACATTGAGATTGGCATGGTACTCTCATTCGCACTAGGCCTGGGGGTTTTATTCCTGAGCATTTATATTCAGAATGGAGCCAATGCCAATGCAGGAGTGAGCGTGCTCTTTGGCTCGATTTTGACTGTGACGCGTGGAGACGTGATCATTACCCTCATAACTGGGAGTGTGACTCTCCTCATACTCGCCTTTCTGTTTCGTCCGCTACTCTTTGCCTCAATAGACCCAGAGGTGGCGCAGGCACGCGGGGTTCCAGTACGCCTGCTCTCGATTGTTTTTCTGCTGTTACTTGCAGTTGCAACAGCCGAAGCAGTGCTTGTGATTGGAGTTTTGCTCGTCTTCGCTCTCTTGATAGCCCCGGCGGCGGCGGCGGAGCACCTGACACACCGACCGCTGACCGCAATCATCCTATCGGTCATCCTGGGACTCGCTTTCACCTGGGGTGGCCTGATCCTAGCTTTTGTTGGAACAGGGCATAATTTACCTGTTAGTTTCTATATCTCAACGATGGCAGCCCTGACCTACTTTGCGTCTATGCTGATCGCTCGTTTTCGCTCACCGCGTCGCTACAGGGAATTACCGCATCCGAACCGCGAACATATTCCGGTACACACGCACTAACGCGGCTAGAATGGAGTGTTCGGACACATCTTATGGACAAAAAACACATGAGTCAACCTAACAAAGAATCAGCTATGCTAGAGGAAAAAATTCGCACAGCTTTTGACGAGGTAAGCCAGCGACAAACTCGTCCACGAAGGCTTATCGCGGATAGGCTCGTAGAACTTGCTGTTAGCGGAGAAAATTTCACGATTGATGATCTCTGGCAGGAAATGAGAGAGTTAGACCCGCATCTGGGAAGAGCTACAGTTTATCGCTCAGTAGAGAAGCTGGTTACCCTGGGTCTGCTGGATCGAGTTGATTTTGCAGACGGAACGCATCTCTACCGTGTGTGTGGAGAAAATCATCATCATCATCATTTGACCTGTACCAAGTGTCACCTGGTTGTAGAAGTAGATATCTGTCTTCCTGAGGAGCAGTTAAACGCAATCGGCCACGAAACAAATTTTGATATAGAAGGCCACTCGCTTACTCTCTTTGGTCGTTGCAAGAGTTGCCGAGTTCATTAATAATCCTAGCGAGGACAAGCCGCGCCCCTACATTTTATGAAGGTATATCGGACAAGGAGATACAGGGGTTTCAGGGAACAGTAATCTAGGAAGCTGCGCCAATCGTAATACACGTCAGATAGATTAATCGGAGAGCTTTAGATGACCTGCGAAGAATTTGAAGAACTTTCAGGCGCATATGCGCTTGAAGCAGTTACACCAGCCGAACGTGAGGCAGCACAAGCACACCTGGCAGGGTGTGCCGCTTGCACGCGTCGATTGCGGGAATTACAAGCAGTTGTAGATTTGCTACCTTATTCCGCACAGCAGGTGAATCCACCGGCATCTTTAAAAGGTCGACTTTTTGAAGCAATCCGAATGGAAAACACTCCAACTCAACCTGTTCCGATTCCCAGAAGTGCTCCCTCAAGACCCAGACGTAGTTGGAGTACGCAGGTTTTAGCAATCGCGGCAGTATTGGCGCTACTACTGTTTGGTGGCATGACCGCGTGGAATGTTTCTCTCCAGCAACAAAATAGCTCCCTTCAACAGCAGAATGCCTCACTTCAGAAGGAGGTCGCATCTCTTCAAAATCAGGTAGCCCTTGCTTATGGACTTCATGGTAATGGGACAACAGGTAAATTAATCTATCTTCCTAAGCAGAATATCACATTACTGGTTATAGATGGACTTCCACAACTGCATGGAACACAGGTCTATCAGGGCTGGCTAATCCATGGGAAACAGCCTACGAGTATCGGACTGCTTAGCGTACAGAATGGTGTTGCGAGCGTGATATATCCAGGCACTATTGCAGGTTACCAGGTTGCTGCTGTGAGCAAGGAGCCAGGTCCGAAGGCGAGTAAGAATGTGCCTGCAGGACCTGTTGTCGCGGCTGGAGATCTGAAAGGGCCTGCTGTGGTGTAAGGGGAACACAATGCCCCACTAGTACTGCCGCTTTCAACGTACAGTTCTCGATATCACAATGGCACTCTACCCAACTTCCAGGAGCGGCCTCAAGAACAGATCCATACCGTGTATATTGCATCTCTCTTGCTCTACTATACTCTGTACGATATACTCCGACTATCACACGAAATGGTTGATTAGACAACGCCGAACAAGGGAGTAAGGTATATGTCTCTTAAGGTTTTCCAGGAAATGAAGATTCGTGCTCAACTTGACCCCGTTGTTCGTCGCAAACTGGCAGCACATCCGCTACAGTTCTTAGCCAACTTTGACCTGAGCTCTGATGAAAAGCGGGACATCGTTTTACCGCATTTTACCTGGATACTTGAGGATAGGCTTGCCGCTATGGCGTTTCCTTCGACAGAAGATGCATATATGGTATTACAGCAAATCGGAATAAAAGTTATACTCAACCTTACGGAATACCTCGATGATACGCCTCGTTTTTCTGCTTTCAGCGTATACCACATCCATATAACCAGTTTTAAAGAATGGGGTCATAAACCGCCAACACTTCAACAGATGCAACAAGCCGTCTCAATTATTCAAACATCTTTGAAGAGCAATCAGCCGATCTTAGTTCACTGCGTGCATGGTCTAGGGCGAACTGGCACTATCATAGCGGGTTATCTCACTACTTGCGGTTTTACTGCGCAAGGAGCGATAGACCACATCAGGAAGTTGCGTCCCGGCTCTGTTGAAACAGAAGAGCAAGAAGCAGCCATATACGAATACGAACGCACACATCAGTTTTTGATTGAACCTTAAAATTTCGTTTTTCGGGCGCATATCGAATCAAGGACACAATCATTGTGCTACCTGGTTTGGCAAACGATCTCCGTCACTTGTGTGTCTTTCTCGTGGTCGTTGCTGACCTACTGTTGCCATTGAGAGATACAACGAGGGTACAGCATGCAGCCAAGACTCGTTGAAAAATCAGGAAAGGTGAGCTTGCATGTTATTTATGGTGATTGAGCGATATAGGAATCGTGACGCTAAAGCGGTCTATCTTCGAGCCAAAGAACAAGGGCGCAATCTGCCGGAAGGGTTAACGTACCTGGGAAGTTGGGTTGAAGACAACTTCGACCGCTGCTTTCAATTGATGGAGTGTGAGGATCCACGTCTTTTTCAGCAATGGACGACTCACTGGGAGGATCTCGTTACATTCGAAATCGTTCACGTCGTATTGTCAACCCAGGCAAGAGATGCCGCACTCTCTGGGAAGAGTCTCCCGCACATAGGATTGTAACGGTCTTTCACCATATGAAATGAAACAAGAAAAAGGGGAGGCAGTTCTTCTGGATATCTTTCCTCCATGTATAGCATGCTTGTTTGAAAGCGAGAAGTATCATCTGCACTGCCCAATATGAGTCACAAGTTGTTCAGGATGTTTTTCCACCACGCGCGAAAAACGAGCGAATGAGCGTGTTGCGTAATTGGTGCCAGAGCTTTTCGAGGGCCTGTCCTTCGACCGGGTCTGGTGAATATTGAGGAGGCGCCCAGCGTTCATGTACAAATAGCTCGGTTAAACGACTCATTGGAGCGGCTGCGTGCGGGTAACGCCGACCAAGCATACGATAATACTCATATGGAGTCTGCCATCGTTGGGGAGGCGCACCGATCATGACGCCAAGGCGACACACTCGGCGATAGACCATCGAAGGA
>DATMNR010000455.1:0-3926 GCA_035568795.1 Ktedonobacteraceae bacterium | reverse complement strand
GAAGCAATAGGTGTTGTGTTGTCAACACAATTGGTTGCCAGACTTTATCCCAGGGTAGGGCCACGCCGACTTATGGCTGGTGGGCTTGCTGGCGTTTCAATTATGATAGCTTTGTTGACGCAGATGGGGGAAGACACTAACCTGTGGGTCATGCGAGTGCTCATGTTCCTTATTGGAGCAGGGATGGCATACGCATTTCTGCCGCTCAGGGCTGCCGCTTTTGCTACTATCTCGTCCTCATCCACTGGGAGGGCATCAGCATTCTATAGCGCACAGACTCAATTAGGCGCTGCGCTAGGAGTTGCAATATTAGGTAGCATACTTAGCATTATTGGAACGACTACCTTGAGTGTCACTGGAACTGTTGAGCCAAACTTGTTTGCCTATCACGCTGCTTTCCTGGCTGCAGCCGTACTGACGTTTGTTGCGGCATGCATTGCGCTGGCTGTTTCAGATAAGGATGCTGCTGTGACTATGAGGCGAAAGTCCCGAACGATCGAGAGTGATGAGATGCCGGAACTGGTTCCGAGTAGGGATGGGGCTCAGAATGGGAGTTAATAACATAGTGAGGGATGGAGTGAAGATCAACTTTCAATTGAAAGTGTTTTCACTACTTGTTTTTCTCAGCATTATTATTCGAAAATACCGTGCAGATAGCGCTCAAAATGCGCGGTATTTTTTCGCTCAACGATTGGATTTTGAGTATTCGATGCTGATTTTCGTGTATGTCTTGAAGAAGGTATTTTTGTAGAGGTTCGTGACTTCTTGTTCATTGCCCAGGAGTGAGGCTTTAAGGATTAAGAAGATAAATCCATGTTGATAGAATTGGCTTGCCTCGAATTGCGCAAGGCTGTGTATGCGTTCTGGCTCTTCGCGGATGGATTGGTCTAGAATGTGTTCAGCAAAAATTGCCTGAGCATCTTTGCTGGCATGTTTTTGTATGAAGTTTTCGAGTCGCACTAGTTACTTCCTCTGATCTTTCGTTAAGGTATTTGCTTTTTGTGTAGTATACACTAGTTGTAGTTTATCTGATGCTAAAGAGCAATGCGGGATGGATTGTAAATGTGTCAATTGTAAATTTTTACTCATTTATCTTTGGGCGCAGGTTGTTTAAGGTATGATAACGGTGCGAATAGCGCTACTGTAGTTTTCGAGATTGTCCAAGGCCTGGTTGATGGAAGCGGCATCTAAAGGCACTGTATGTGTGATAGCGTCTGAGAGCTTGAGTTTACCTCGTCGAGTAAGTTCGAGTAGAAGTGGCAATTCGTGAAGCAGGTGGTCGTTGGAACCTATGATTTCTGCTTCCCGACCAAGCAGTTCCTGATATGTATTGATTTCAAGAGGTCTTTCGCTGATGCCAACGATGACCGCACGTCCCATGACTGCTAGAGATTGCACTGCTTGCTTCATTACATGTGGAAGGCCAATCATCTCAATGGATACATCAACTCCTTTGCCATAAGTAAGGGAGCGGATTTCGGAGACGGGATCATTTGATTTGGCATGTATGGGAATTGCGCCGTATTTTTCGGCAAGTCTGAGCTTATCTGCGTTAATATCGACTGCATAGACGTTGAGTGCACCAAAGGCATAGGCAAGCTGAACCGCGGATAAACCCAATCCACCTATACCGAAGATAGCAACGGTTTCGCCACCTTGCAGCCTCGACTTACGCAGTGCGTGGAATGCTGTGGCGGATGAGCACATCAGGATCGCGCCTTGTTCAAAAGGGATTTCATCGGGTAGAGACACGAGATTGCCCTGGGGAACTGAGACATATTCGGCATAACCACCATCTGCGTAACGTCCGATCATTGAGCCTTGTATACAGAATTGTTCGTTGCCTGATCTGCAATAGTAGCAGATCCCACAACTCAGCACGTAATGCACACAGACGCGGTCACCTGCGTGGATAGATGTGACATGGTCGCCAACCTGTTCAACGATACCAGATATTTCATGGCCGAGTGTTCTTGGCAAGGGATGGACTGGAGATTTGCCTGCTCTGTAATGGACGTCGGTATGGCAAATTCCTGCTGCCTTTACTCGAACCAGAACGTCGTTTGCGCCAATGATTGGGGTGGGGATATTTTGTAGTTGGAGTGGATGTTGAGGTTCGATCAGGCGGATGGCTTTCATGATTCAGTGCTCCTTCGATGCTTTCGATGTTATTTCAGTTCTGTTCTTTCATTTGATTCAGACTTTAAGGAATAATGAGTAGATGTTGTACATTGACTATAAATGTGGACATAAAGCTATCCGTTGATGAAGGCCGATAAATAGGCGGTGTGCACGATAAATCGGCACCTACTAGTCCGTCAAGCTTGATTTGAACAAAAGCATACATGGAGGTATCCTTAACAGAACCAATCCGTTTGAAGGAAAACAAGGAGACCTCCATGAAAAAGCATAGCATTCGCGTAACCCAAGAGCAACGTCGAGAGCTCGAAGCCCTGAGCAGCGCTGGGCGGGCCCCAGCGCGCAAGATCACGCATGCGCGTATCCTGCTCAAGACCGACTGTGGGCCAGACGGACCTCGTTGGTCAGGACGGCAGATCCACGAGGCCCTGGACGTGGGTGAAACGACCGTGTACCATGTGCGCCGCAGCTTTGTGCAAGGGGGATTGGAAGCGGCGCTCAATCGCAGCCCACAGCCGCCCCGGCACGAGAAACGGAAGCTGGATGGCGAGCAGGAAGCGCATCTGATTGCGCTGCTGTGTGGCCAGGCACCTGAGGGATACGAGCGCTGGAGCCTGCGATTGGTCGCAGACAAACTGGTCGAACTGGAAATCGTGGACAGTGTCAGCCATGAAACGGTGCGACAGGTGTTAAAAAAAACGAACTGAAGCCGTGGCTGAAGCGCAATTGGTGCATTCCAGCAGAGGCCAATGCCACCTTTGTGTATCATATGGAAGACGTGTTGGAGGTCTATACGCGCCCCTATGATGAACGTCGTCCACAAGTCTGTATGGATGAAGGGAGCAAACAGTTGGTCACGGAACTGCGTGAGGCGTTGCCGATGCAACCGGGTCATCCCCAGCGCATCGACTATGAGTATGATCCCAATGGGTGCTGTAACATCTTTGTGGCCTGTGAGCCGTTGGCAGGTCGGCGCTTTCTCCAGGTGCGAGAGCGGCGTACCAAGCTCGATTGGGCACACTTTATGCGCGAGTTGATCGATGTGCAGTATCCCGAAGCCGACAAAATCGTCTTGGTCATGGATAATTTGAACACGCACTCGCCAGCCTCCTTGTATGAGGCGTTTGAGCCTGAAGAAGCCTGGCGGCTGTCGCAGAAGTTGGAGATCCATGACACTCCCCTTCATGGCAGTTGGTTGAATATGGCCGAGATAGAACTCTCGGTATTGGGACGACAAGCTTTGAGTGGACGCATGGCGACGATGCAACACGTGCAAGCACGCGTCGCGCCTTGGCAACAGGTACGAAACCGCCAGCAAGCTTCCATTCAGTGGCGCTTTACCAATCAGGACGCGCGCATTAAACTCAAGCGTCTCTACCCGTCAAATCAAGCTTGACGGACTACTACGGGTGTCCGGATTCATGAATCAATCATTATTATCGGGCGTGTTGATGCTGTTCTTTTCTTATTTGATTGTATACAAAATAAATGTTGTTAGTGAGAAACTGTCTGAAAAAGGATTAAGCAGCTAAGCGCTTGACCATTAAGCGTGTCATCGCGGCATACATCCAGGCCTCCTCCGTTTCGCACAGCCGTTCATAATCCTTACTCAAGCGACGATTCTGCCCGACCCAGGAAAAGGTGCGTTCAACGACCCATCGACGTGGTAACACACGGAAGCCATGGGGAGGCACTATCTTCTCCCAATCCACCTCAACGCCTGGCGGAACCCATACGCCTCGGCTCTTGGGCGGATGCTGCACAACTTTCACCGTCCACCCCAGGTT
>DATMNR010000454.1:0-9071 GCA_035568795.1 Ktedonobacteraceae bacterium | reverse complement strand
GGAAGGAATGAGTAGAGCTGAAGTCCTGGAACGCAGCCCTGAAGATAGCCAACGCTTGCGTGAATGGGAACATAATACATCCGTCGCCCCACCTGGTGGTGAAAGCTTCGAGGCATTACAGCAGCGAGTAGTGACTGCTGTCGAACGCCTTGCGCAAGCACATCCAGATCAGGCCATTGTACTGGTTTCTCATGTGGGGCCCATCAAAGTGTTACTCGGCGCCGCTCTTGGAGCGCCTCTCTCGTCTGCGTTCCGTATCTTCCTTGATCCCGCTACAATCAGCGTTGTAGACTGGCGAGATGCCGCGTATGCTACTGTAAGGCTCGTCAATAGTCATGCTCACCTCGGTTGGCAAGAGGCACGTTGGATGAAATAGCGCTCAGAAACAACGTTTAATGCCAACCACAAACTGGCCTTTTTCACTCAGACCATGGTGTCCTGGGCACCGCTATCAGTTCGCCGTCTACGTAAATCGCGTCGACCCGCTCGTTGAAAAAACTGAGAAGCTTTTCAATCGGTGAACATTCTGGAAGCGGATTGCGGTAGCTCCACACGATGTCTTTATAGATTCTATCGCCGACCCTGGCGGACCAGTACGATGCCTTGCCCTTGTATGGACAATAGGTAATGGTCTCAGTCGACTCTAGCAGCTCCACACGAATATCCTGCTCTGGGATATAATAGCGCGTAATAATACCAGTTTCGAGTAATAGCCGTGGACGCCGGGTATCGGCTACCACCTCGCCTCCCAGCACAACACGAACATGGTGGGAGCCTGCCAGGATGTCCACTCGTTTATATGGATCGCGAGCGTGCGCAAAGACCTGCTCATCCTCCTCAAACCAGGCATCCATCTTGTCCCAATAGAAGGCCATGTAGCTTTTGATCTCAGGCCCGCCAGGTACTGGATTCAGATAGCTCCACGCGGCATTCTCTGCGACCCGATCACCTACCCTGATCGCCCAATACGATGCGTCCCCTTTCAATGGTGAGTGAGTCCTGTGTTCAGTAGCCTCCATCATATCCATTCGAACATCTTCGATGGGAAAGTAGAAAACTGGCAAGCGCCCGGCTTCGTGCAACAGCATAACGTGGGTACTGTCAGCAATAGTAACACCGCCGAAAATCGTACGTACGCGCCGGCGGCTATCTTCCCAACGAAAGCGTAGGTCGTTGGGAAACGAGGGTGAAGCCACCTGGCCCATCAATATATCTTCGAGTGCTGGTCTCATTCTAACTCGCCTCTCAATAGTTTGTGCTGATCGTACCACTCATCAATCATATCACAAAGTCTAACTCTTTCTATGGCTAGAATAATGGCGTAGAATGGTACTTAGCGCTCGCTAAACACAACTCCAAACTAGCTTGAGCGTACATATATAATGAAAACAGAAACTATAGACCTGAAACATTCAGAGGTAGGATAGATTATTGGCACGTTGTCTAAATCCGCGTGCGGGTGGGGGACATGAAAATCCCGCGAAAGCTAAGACCTGTGAAAGATGTGACTTTCTGATCGAAGGAGCGCGCATCGGTATCTACGAAGTAGTCGCTTTCGTTGGAACAGGAACCTACGGCCAGGTTTACAAGGTGCGCGAACCGGCGCCTCTCAGTCGCATTTTGGCACTCAAGGTGTTGCGCACCGAACAGTTCAACGAAAAAGGTCAGAACAGCTTCTTCGACGAGGCCCAGCGTATTGCTCACTTGCAACATTCCAACATTCTACCGGTATATAACTTCGGTCAGATTGAGGATGGACGGCCCTACCTGGTGATGGAGTACGCGCCAAAAACTATCCATGACCTCTTTCGCAAGGAAGATGGCAGCAGGAGCCTTGCTTACGCAGAAGAGCTTGTCCCTTATATCCAGCAGGCAGCATCGGCGCTCTACTACATTCATGAACACGGCCTTATTCATCAGGATATTAAACCCGGCAATCTACTCATTGGACGCAATGGACAGATATTGCTGGCTGATTTCGGCGCGACATTCTACCTTGGGATGCAAACCCATGCCTCTCTAGGTGAGGTCACAGGCACCGCTCCTTATATGCCACCCGAACAGTGGCAAGGCAATCCAAGACGCGACTCCGACCAGTATGCGCTCGCTTTCTGCATGTATGAATTGCTGGCTGGGAGAGCACCTTTTGTCTACAAATATATTGAGCAGATGTGGAACGCACATTTGACAGAAGAACCACCCCCGCCACAGAAATGGAATCCAAGGATTCCTGTGGAGGTAAGCGCCGTACTGACACGAGCGATGGCGAAGGATTATCACCAGCGTTATAGCAACGTTATAGAGTTTGCCGAAAATTATAGCAATGCAGTACAAACAGCTCTACAACGCTATGCTTGCCAGCGATGCGGACACCAGAATCGCAGTGGCTCGCGCCGGTGTAGTGCTTGCGGCGCCGATTACGATGATCGTAGTTGCCCTTACTGTGAAACACCTGTGCGATTTGGACAACGCTGTTGCTCAAACTGTGGTCGATTAACCATACCGCCCTCGATGGTGGCACATAGTCCTCTCTCAGGAGTAAGCGCTCGTCAGGGACGCTATCTTATCAAGCACGTTTTGAAGCATGTTGAGGAAACAAAAGTGATGACGGCTATCGCCATTGATACCCAGGTACATGATCAAAAAGTTGTCCTGAAACGCTGGGAGTGTACCGATATTCCTGTAGCTCGCCGCGCAAAGGAACTTGTCTATTACGAGAAAGCGACCGAACCTCTTCTACGGCTACATCACCCGCTGATTCCTGCTGTACTTGACCGTTTTGTCGAGGGGAAACACTACTATCTCGTGCTCAAATATATTGATGGGGAAAGCCTGGAGGAACTGTTGCAAAAGTTACTTCGTCCACTTTCTGAACGTGAAGTTCTAGGCTATATGAATAACTTACTCAACATATTGATTGCACTGGATCAGCAACGGCCTCCTTTGCGGCATTTTGATATTTCGCCTTCCAATATTATCATCGAAAATGCACGCGGACGCGCCATGTTGACTGGCTTTCAGATCCCTGCCCCCCCACCTGAAATGCAGAATTCAGTTGGCAGCCATCGCACAACACGTAAGATCGCTACCTCAGCATACATACCCGTAAAAGACACACCCTACGATCATCGTACATGTATTTACATGCTTGCTGCATGTATGCATCATGCACTCACGAACGTCGCGCCACCTCATTATCCCTCATTCCCAGCAATACGCGCGCTCAACCCTCTGATTTCAGTAGAACTCGAAGATATTCTGAGTCGCGCGCTCCAGGAAGAAAGGCAGTTACGCTATCAAAGTTATGCAGAGATGCAAAAAGACGTAAAAAAACTTTTATAAACAAAGACACCTGATATCAGAATCAGGTGCCTTTGTCTATAAAAGATTAGCCACGTTGCTCAACTAGTACATATTCTACATTCTTAGGGCCAATGTACTCGGCACGAGGTCGAATCAGACGGTTATTTGCATACTGTTCTAACACATGAGCGGTCCATCCAGTAATTCGACTACAAGCGAAAATGGGAGTATCCAGATCAATCGGAATACCCATCATGTAGTAGACCGATGCTGAATAAAAGTCGACGTTTGGATTCAGGCCTTTATGTTCTCTAATATACCCCTCAACAATATGCGAAATTTCATACCAGCGACTATCACCGGTACGTTCACCCAGCTCTTTGGACATTTGTCTCAGGTGAGTTGCTCGAGGATCCTCAGTTTTATATACTCGATGCCCAAACCCCATAATACGCTCATGGCGCTCTAATGCCCCCTCAATATATGTAGGAGCACGGTCGACCTCACCAATCTTCAAGAGCATACGCATGACCTGTTCATTCGCACCTCCATGAAGTGGTCCGGAGAGAGTTCCAACCGCAGAAGTAATAGCAGCGTACATGCTGGCCAGAGTCCCAGCCGTTACACGAGCGGCAAAGGTAGATGCATTGAGTTCATGATCGGCGTGCAAGATTAGCACGACATCCAACATATGAGATTTGTAGTCATCTGGCATCTCACCTGTAAGCATATACAGAAAATTTGTCGCATGGTTCCCATCCAACAAGGGAGCAACTGGCTCTTTGCCATTGCGAAGACGATCCCAACTTGCAACAATGGTGGGCATTACTGCCGTCAGGCGAATTGCACGCCGGCGATTTGCTGCCTGTGAATTATCACCAGCATCGGGATCAAAAGACGAGAGAACTGAGACAGTGGTACGCAACACATCCATGGGTGTCGAGGATTGGGGCAGCAACCGCATGAATTTATTTACAGGTTCGGGGAGTGTACGATTTGCACGAAGCTGTGCATTTACATCTTCTAGTTGCTCTTTCGTCGGCAAGACGCCATGCCAGAGCAAGTAAGCAGTCTCTTCAAATGTAGAATAATGTGCTAAGTCGTGAATATCCAGACCAAAATACGATAGTTTACCAAGTTTGCCATCCAGTTCGCAGATGTAGGAATGCGCTGCTACGATGTCTTCAAGTCCATCTGTGCTCGCCATTTGAGGTTCTCCTCCAGGGAGTACGCTTCGCTTTTGGGTAGAAGAACGCAGGTCGGCATCCGACTGGTAACTGTTGCTTCCACGACGAAGCGGACAACTTTCACCACAACAAATAGTATGCGGTTCTGTAAAGAATTATAGTCGGCAAAAGAGAGCTATGTCAACGAAAAGAGTAGGCAGCGTATCACAAATTGGTGAAGGTTTTTATTTTGTTACGACCTCTTGAGGTAATGTATGGGCAGCTTCCCGCGCTATACATGTCTCTTGACGTGTTACCTGCTCCTCTCGCATTTTCAGTTTCTCACGGTGTTTCTTTTCGATAACCACACGCCATCTATCTCCCAGCCTCATCCAGGGTCTCTCTACGATGAGATAGGATAGAAACGCAAATGGGAAAATGACCGCGATTGCCCAATACCAATACATACTGTAGGTTGCAAGGCGATTCAAGCCATGGAACATTGGCAACACGCGACTCTGAAAAAGAAGAAGAAGTGGCAGGTGCCAGATATAGAGACTAAAAGAAATCAGACCTACCCAGCGCAGCATAGGCCACTCGAAGAGCGCTTTCAACGCGGCGCTACCATAGAGGAGAGCAGCAATGCATGCTCCAAAGCCAATTGCGAGAAGCATCTCACTCAGCCAATTAAAAACATCCATCATGCCTGTTGGGATAAAAGGCCAGCTCCATACATAATCGCTCTTAAAGTGCCACATAGCGCTGAAAACAAGTATAATGATACCACCAATCCACAACCATGGACTAAGGCGTTTCCATAATTGCACTACTTTGTTGCCAGTCGAGGGATGTTGCGAGTATATGTAGCAAAGACTGATAAACATCCCAACCGCAAAATCTTCTGTGTATTTACCGGTTACGCCAAAGAGAAAAAAATTGATGACATTGAGTACAGAGCGTGGAACAAGAAACGTCCGGGTGGGATACGCCAAAAAATAGAGTCCCCAGAAGCGTATAAACAGGCCCCAGATAATGATCCCCAGAAGACAGGCCGAGACTGCTAGTAAGCGTCTTTTGATGGGTACACGACTTACTATAAAGGCGATTCCCAGGGCAATAAACGGCAAGAGCATATAAAACTGCCACTCGGTTGCTAGCGTCCAGTACGGGCCATTGATCTGACGGAACGTTGCTCGCGTCGAGTCCATAAAGAAGGTAAGGAAGAGTAACAGGTTTTTGAAGTTATCGCGATGCAAATATTGAGGATATTGAAAAAGAATGATGAGGAAAAGGGATACGTAATATGCAGGTATAATGCGTAACACACGACGCATATAGAAGACCCGTAGCAGAGGCCAGTCAGTTTTGAAGAGGAGGGTTTTCGCAAAGGGCATGAACAGCAGGAAGCCAGACAGCACGAAGAAAAGCGTTACACCTGTTCCACCTGCCGTAGAGACCGACGAAGCGAGCGGATTAGTTTTCGGATCCCAGAGATTGTCTCCAGTAACACGATTGATATGGAAAATGATGACCATTAAAACAGCTACGCCGCGAACGCCATCTAGTACTACAATGCTATTTTTCTTTCCAGTCTGCTCCCTGCCATCTAACCGGCCTGCTATCCATTCATTCCCGTTTCGAAATGTGTTTAATAACCAGATAAAAGGAGATTGTATATATTTTAAAAGGCTGTTCATCGGCAAAATTTTCTTGTTTAAAGAAGTAGTCATGTTTATACTCTTAAGATACTAACGAGCGAAATGCGCAAAAAGACTTACTTTCGTACTTTTTGGAGCTATTTTGTAATCTTGCGAGATGGCATCACCACGAACCGTATATATCTGTAGAACCATTCATGCAACGATACTCAAACAAATTGAAATATGCTACACTAGCGAGACGAAAATAGAGTTAAGAAAGAAGCAATGCAATGGCGGAGCCAATGAGAGAAGATGAGTCCCGACTCATCAATCTCAGCCAGAATGGGGATGTGAACGCATTTAACCAGTTGGTGCTGAAGTATCAGCAAACAACATATAATGTGGTACTACGCATGCTTGGTGATCGTGATATTGCTGCTGATGTGACACAGGATACCTTTATTGCCGCCTTTCGAGCCATTCAATCATTTCGTGGAGGATCTTCATTTCGTGCATGGCTGCTTCGCATTGCATCTAACCAGGCATGTGACTACTGGCGACGCGCTAATCGCCATCCACAGGACTCGCTTGACACTATCATGGATGAAGATGAGCCGCATGACGCCGGTTTGCTGAATGCGCTGATCACAACAGAACAGGCAGCAAATCCCGAGGAGTTTTTGCTGAATCGTGAACTACAAGAGTTGCTTCAGAAAGGCATTCAGGAATTACCCCTCGATCAACGAGTCGCGATTATTTTGTGTGACGTACAGGGACT
Source organism: Ktedonobacteraceae bacterium (assembly GCA_035568795.1). Lineage (GTDB taxonomy): Bacteria > Chloroflexota > Ktedonobacteria > Ktedonobacterales > Ktedonobacteraceae > DATMNR01. The sequence goes on along the minus strand of DATMNR010000454.1, from coordinate 2,184 downwards.
TTCCTATGAGGAGATCGCAACCAGTACACAAACAAGCCTGGGGACTGTACGGTCACGTATCGCACGCGGGCGGAAACGCCTCCGCGACTACCTTTACGAGCACCAGGAACTTTTACCGCGTAGTTATCGTCTATTAACTGATAGAGAGTAATACTTCCTTGCATTTAGGACATTTCATAACGGAGTTTTTGCGTGGCACAAATTCATGATGGGCATCTAACAACCGGGCAACTTTCGGCATCTTTTGATAAGCAGCTTTCTCCACAGGAGCAGGCTGTTTTTGATGCTCATATATCCACTTGCCAGCATTGCCAAAACAAACTGTCTGACTTACGGCTGACGGCTGCTCTGTTACACGCGTTGCCTGAAGAAGAAGTGCCCCGTTCATTCGTCTTACCTGACAATGTTTCAATTCTTCCAGACCGAACAATTCGACAGGATGCACCAGTTACAGCGCGTGAACTAAGGCAAAATCCACAGAGGTCTGTGCTGCGTCGTTCGGTCAGGATCGTAAGCACGCTCGCGGCTGTGCTTGCTTTGTGCTTCATCATTTCCGGCATGTTGCCGCTTCTATACAATGGTGCGGGCAATTCAGTCTCCAGTACTGCTTCCGGCAGCACCATGGCTCCCGTTGATCGTGGCATCACTACTCCAGGTGTTCACCAACCCAACAGCGCTTTGCCATCAGCGGGATCAGTTGCAACAACTCCACCCACGGAGACAGCTCATTCACTCCCTCCCAACGGCACAGCTACAGTACCTTCGAGTTCCGTTAATTCAACAAATCAAGGCCATAGTCCTGCTATCGCACCAGCAATCGACCTCAGTCAACCAGTTGTACGAATTAGCATCGGTGTTTTAGTGTTAGCCATGAGTATTATTGTTTTGATTGTCACCAGGCGCAGGCGAGTTGCAGTGCATTAATCCGGGGCTTATGCCAGTTCCCAGCATTCTCTGGCGATGGCCCAATCTTCCTCGGTATGAATGATGAGCACGGGTATTGTTGAATCGACAGCGCTGATATCATGATCCACAGGGGATTGCTTATTTTTCTGCGCATCTAACTTGAGTCCAAGAAAAGCAAACGATTCGCATGTTGCTGCACGTACTTCGGCAGCATTCTCACCTATACCACCAGTAAAGACAAGCGCGTCCAAACCACCAAGCGTTGCAAGCATAGCACCAATGTAGTAGCGCAGGCGATGCACAAACATATCAAAGGCCAGCTTTGCTTGTGGTTTGCCTTCCTTGATGTCGTGCAAGATCTGTCGCATATCACCCGAACCTGCAATACCTTTCAGACCAGAGGCTTTATTGAGTGTTTCATCCAACTGTTCTACCGTAAGCTTCTCTTGTTGCAACAAGTAAAGGACAATCCCTGGATCGATTGAGCCTGAGCGACTGCCCATCATCAGTCCTTCGAGAGGTGTAAACCCCATGGTTGTTTCAATGCTGTGGCCGTGTTGAATGGCCGCTAACGAGCAGCCATTGCCCAGATGGCAGGTGATAAGCCGCAGCGATTCAAAGCCCTTGCCGAGTATCTGAGCAGTACGTTGTGAGCAATATTGATGACTGATACCGTGGAATCCATAACGATGAATCCCCTGCTCAAACCAGTTATATGGGCCAGGATACACCATCGCTTCTAATGGCATGTGGCGGTGAAAAGCCGTGTCGAATACTGCTACCTGTGGAACACCTGGCAACATGCGCTCAAGAACTTCAATGCCCTCGAGATTTGCGGGGTTATTCAGGGGTGCAAGTACGGCCATACGTGAAATTGCCAACTTCACTTCAGGAGTAACTAGAGTGCTCTTCTCAAACTCATTTCCGCCATGAACAACACGATGGCCAACAATATCAACACCAGAGGCTTGAGAGAGAACCTGAGTTTTACCACTCCAAAGGGTCCTGAGAATATACTCAATCACATCTGAACGTACATCCGTGTCGAGGTTATCTTCCAAGGTAATGCCACTCGCAGTACTGATCTTCACCTCTGTGGTTCCACGATGATGCGTCCAATCTGCATCAGCCTGCCAGAGCGGCGCTGGAGCAAGTTCAGGCAAAGTGCCATTATCAGCTACGTCGTACAACCGGCTCTTCTGGCTGCTTGAACCTGCATTTAGCACAAGTATTTTCACTGCATCTTCCTTACAGTCCAACGCTGCTCCTGAAAATCAA
>DATMNR010000453.1:0-3743 GCA_035568795.1 Ktedonobacteraceae bacterium | reverse complement strand
GCCTTCCAGTTACGATGCACCTGTAATACAACAAGGATATCAGGCTCAAACTCCTAATACGACAAACTCTCCAGGTTCTCAACAGGCGAAGGTAAGCAACCAGTATCAATACATTCCGCCCGCAGGCGATGGTGATGCGTATGAACAGGGATATCGTCCTTATAATACCTACAACCAAAGCGCTCAGGGGCAGAGCGTGCCTCCATGGGCACGGCCACAACAACACCCACGTAGTCCCGTACGATTCGCATTTATTATTCTTGTTTTATTGGGCGTGGGAGTGTTGATGGCTATCTTTGGCTCCATGGGATCAGTACTAGGATTTATAGGAGGGACAATCGGAGCACTTATTCTGGTATTACTGTTCATAATTTTTGTGCCACTGCTCATTCTTTTTGTTATATTCGGAGTCATTTTTAGAATGCTTCGACCCCGCCGTGCCCGATATTGGTCCCGAAGACGTGGCCCCTGGTGGTAAAAGGATGATATTATGTAATTACGCTATGTAATTCCATAATATATGTTGATAGTTGAGTGAAACATTGACAGAGATTGAACAAAGCGCCTCTCTGGTGTTTGATGAAATAGATCTGACAAACATACGTGAACTACGGAACTTCCTGTACGCGCATCATATACGACCCAATAAAGCTTTTGGGCAAAACTTTTTGGTTGATCGTGATGTCTTATCGCACATCGTTGAAGCAGCAGAAATTCATGCCGATGACCAGGTTCTTGAGCTGGGAGCAGGAACTGGTGTTTTGACGCGAGAACTTGCACAGCGTGCCAGGCGCGTTGTGGCTGTTGAGTTGGAGCGCGAAATGCTATCGTTGCTCACTAAAACGACGAACAATTATACAAATGTCGAAATCATGGAACGCAACTTGCTGTATATCGATCCGAAAGAGATTTTTGGATCTGAGCCTTATAAGCTCGTGGCAAATTTGCCATACTATATTGCGTCCCCAACCTTTCGTCATTTTCTGGAAAGCGCAAATCCGCCGCGACTGTTCGTGGTGATGGTGCAATACGAAGTTGCGCAACGTATTGTTGCAGCTCCGGGTGACCTTAGTTTGCTTGGTGTAAGTATTCAATTCTATGGAGAGCCGAAAATCGTAGAGCATGTACCAGCACGAGCGTTTTATCCAGCGCCCAAAGTTGATTCTGCTATCTTACGTATCGATTTGAAGGACGAGGTGCCGCTAACACCCATGGAGCGCGATAGCTTTTTTCGCCTGGTGCAAGCCGGTTTCTCCGAGCGCCGCAAACAACTGCATAATTCGCTGGCGCATGGTCTCCATCGCAAAAATACAGATATACAGCCATGGTTACTGGCAGCAAATATCGATCCTAGCCGCCGGGCTGAAACGCTGAGTATCGAGGACTGGTTACGACTCTGGCATGAGATGGAGAAGATATGACGACGCAGGAACTCTACTGTGACAACTGCGGCGCAGCTAACCCACCATCGGCTCGCTTCTGTCAGTTTTGCGCTACGCTGCTCCCATTCAAACATTCAACTGGTGCTTTGCCGGATCAGACTTTGCTGGCTGGTCGCTATCAATTGTTAAAGCGTATTGGTCAAGGCGGCATGGGGGCAGTTTACAAAGCTGCCGATACACATTTGAATAATCGTCCAGTTGCCATTAAAGAAATGAGCAGTACCGGTTTAACTCCGGCCCGACTGCAGGAAGCCGAAGCGGCATTTGAGCACGAAGCACATTTGCTTGCTGATTTGCTTCACCCCAACTTGCCTCGCATATATGAACACTTCACAGAAAATGATCGTTCGTACCTGGTCATGGATTTTATCGAGGGACAGACAGTGGAGGAATACCTGGAGCAAAAAGGTGGAGGTCCGCTGCCTGTAGATCAAGTCATCACATGGGCTGAGCAATTGTGCGATGTCTTGAATTATTTACATTCGCACCAACCGCCGATTATTTTTCGTGATTTGAAACCAGCAAATGTAATGATCAGCGACAGCGGACACGTGTATCTGATTGATTTTGGAATTGCACGTTTCTTCAAACCAGGAAAGCAACATGATACGGTTGCGCTCGGCTCACCTGGCTATGCAGCACCTGAACAATACGGCAAGGCGCAAAGCACACCACGTTCAGATATTTATAGTCTGGGCGCGCTGCTACACCACTTGCTGACCGGTGTAGATCCCAGCGAGCAGCCATTTTTCTTTCGGGATGCCTCACAATTAAATCCTGCCATCGATCCCGCATTTGATGCTTTATTGAAACAAATGCTGGCAATGGATAGCGATCGAAGGCCAGCCAGCGCACAGGAAGTATTGAACGCCCTAAAAGGAGCAGCTAGCAACCCATCGCGGTCGACATCAAGGCCGTTGGGCTATACCCAGGATCCTTTGCTTGACCAGGCCTACAAACTCTATACTCAAAAACGCCTGGATGAGGCAATTGCTCTGTATAACAAGGCATTGAAGGCAAATAACACCAACCCTTTAGGATGGCAAGGATACGGCCTATCGCAGCGACTAAAAGGACTCAACCAGGACGCATTGTCTTCATTTGAACATGCCTTACAACTAGATTCGGGGCTTGTCACTTCCTGGAACGGGAAAGGTACCGTTCTCGGCAAGTTACGTCGTCACCAGGAAGCGCTGGATGCCTTTGAGCACGCGCTGCAATTGGAGCCGCAAAATGCTGCAGCCTGGAATGGGAAAGGGGCAGCTCTTCATGCGCTGGGACGTTCGAATCATGCTTTGGATGCCTTCGACAAAGCGATACTCTATGATCCCCTGCTGGTGCAGGCCTGGTATAATAAGGGACTCTTGCTCCATGATATTGGACGCTATAGGGATGCTGAAAGGGCTTTTCAGGAGGCAATCAACCTTGATAACAGGTTCGCTCAAGCGTATTTTGGCAGTGGCCAATCATTGTACGCCCTGCAAAGGCTAAAGAAGGCGCTCCAGATGTTTGACCAGGCAGTCCAGAAGGATCCCTCGTACGTTGAAGCCTGGAATAGACGTGGAAATGTGCTTGATGAAATGGGTGACACGGCGCGAGCACTTCAATCATACGAAAGGGCTCTGCAGATTGACCCACATTATGCCCCCGCATGGAGTGGTAAGGGTGGAGTCCTGCGACAGCTCGGACAGTACTATGATGCCTTGAAAGCCTATAATTTTGCGCTGGATATCGATCCCAATTTTGCGCTGGCCTGGAATGGCAAAGGCAATACGCTTTATAACTTACGAAACTTCCACGAGGCACTGGCGGCTTACGAATATGCTCTTAAACTGAATCCACGTTTGAGGACTGCCTGGCATAACAAATCACTGGTGCTCAACCAACTTGGGCGCTATGAAGATGCATTGAATGCCGCAAACGAAGCAATTCACCTTAGACCTGATGATCCCGACAACTGGTTACGCAAAGCCGAATCACTTAAGAAACTCCGTCGGCGTGATGAAGCGCGTTCGGCGGAGATGCAGGCTGCGCAATTACGGAGAAACGCGTAACTCAGGGAGAGCGCTCGTTTTTCTATTCATACACTATTCCTCTTTTTCCCATCTAGTATCGAAAATACCGCTCACATAGCGCTCATTTTGAGCCCTATTTTTTACCTCAACCATTGATTTGTTGGATCGAGTAATTTTGTTCGTTGACAAGTGACTTTAAGAACTATGCAGCAGCTTTCTTTGTAGTCATTCTGCGGTAACGTCCACCAATCATTTCTGCCAGGCCAATGGCGGAAAGCCCGAGAAG
>DATMNR010000452.1:0-9244 GCA_035568795.1 Ktedonobacteraceae bacterium | reverse complement strand
AGGCAGAAGCGAGACGTCTTCAAGAAAACTGTCAGCATCTTCTCACGGAGCCAGATGTGAAGTAGCAATCTATCGCCGCGCATCAGCAGGAGTTTCCCACCATATGGCGTAAGACTTCACAATATAGGGCCGCTTCTACGGTGGCCTATCATCAGCTTACTCTACTTCTCGAAGTTAGGAAATGCCCTCATAGGTTGATAAACAATGATGGATATACTGTAGAAGCCCCAGGGCTTCTACAGTATATCCATTCATGGAGGTGTCTCCTCAACTTCATCGTATATATTATACATTATCTATATATCATCCCTCCCTCGCAACCAATGCAGCATGAACCAAAATAGCTATGACCTGGTAAGAAGCAGCATGTGTTATACTACTCTATTAGTTGAGCAAGCAAACTTTGGGGAGCTTCCAATGCATATAACCTCCACTCACAAGTGGCCTTTTCAGAAAGTACTCATTGCGAATCGTGGTGAAATTGCGGTACGTATCATTCGAGCTTGTCGCGAACTTGGATTAACAAGCGTGGCTGTGTTTAGTGATGCTGATCGCAATGCTTTGCACGTTCGCATGGCCGATGAGGCTTATCACATCGGTCCCTCCCAGGCTTCAAAGAGTTACCTGCATATTCCTACTCTAATTGAAACAGCTACACGATCAGGCGCACAGGCTATCCATCCCGGCTATGGCTTTCTATCTGAGAACGCTTTGTTCGTAGAAGCTTGTAGCGATCAAGGACTGATTTTTGTCGGACCTATGGCAACAGTACAACGCGCGGTTGGAGAGAAGACAGCAGCGCGCAGTGCTGCGCAGGTAGCAGGTGTACCTATTGTTCCAGGCGCTATGACCGATATGATAGATGATGAGGGTATACAACACATCGCTGAAAGAGTAGGCTATCCACTGCTGCTGAAAGCCGCTGCTGGTGGCGGTGGTAAAGGCATTCGCTTTGTACGAGATCCAAAGGACCTGGCATCCGCGCTGCGAACTGCACGTAGCGAAGCCAAAAGTGCTTTTGGTGATGACCGGGTGTATGTGGAGAAAGCAATCTACCCTGCTCGTCATATTGAGGTGCAGTTCATTGCAGATACACATGGAAACGTTGTACACCTGGGTGAACGCGAGTGCAGCATCCAGCGTCGTCACCAGAAGCTGGTGGAGGAATGTCCCTCCCCTGTTCTGGATGAAGAATTGCGGCATAGTATTACATCCGCGACGGTTAACCTGATCCGTGCTATCTCTTATGTGAATGCAGGTACTGCTGAGTTTCTACTTGGACCCGACCGCAGTTTCTATTTTCTGGAAGTCAATGCGCGCATACAGGTAGAGCATCCTGTAACCGAGTTATGTACAGGTATTGATCTTGTCCAGGAGCAGTTCCGTATTGCCGCCGGTTTACCACTCTCTTTTACACAGAGACAGGTGCAGCTTCGTGGTGCAGCTATTGAGTGCCGTATTTCAGCAGAAGACCCTGAGAATCGTTTTCTACCCGCGACAGGCACTATTCAAGTCATGCAAGAGCCTTCCGGCCCAGGAGTGCGTGTCGATAGCGGATTGTATCCGGGATTGCAAGTTCCATTGTTCTACGATCCCTTGCTCTCCAAGCTGATTGTCTGGGGGAGAGATCGAACGCAAGCAATTGCACGTATGCGTCGAGCACTTGCAGAGTATGAAATTATGGGTGTGCGTACTACGTTGCCCTTTGACCGCTGGCTGATGGAAAATCAGCGCTTTATCAGTGGCGATCTGTCGACAGATTTTGTTGCGGAAGAGTGGGAATCCAGGCAGAAGCACGACGCTCACAAGAAACATGTTGCACAGGAGGAAAGCGAGAAAGCAGTAGAGATGCCTGATACCACTCAGGTCGCGGCACTCGTGGCAGCCCTTTTGATGCAAGAACAGGTGAAGGAGGAGAAACTGCGCCGTGGGCCAGCATTCGAAAATGGCGCTGAAACCAGCCGTTGGCGTGAGGCTGGACGCAGAGAAGGTTTGAGGAGGACGTAATGAATTGAGGGTTCATATGCGGCCAGGCTGTATATGAACCCTCAATTCATTATTTTTCCTTTTCGGGGGGAGGAAGCTCGAATGGCGGAGGTGTTTTACCAACCCGTTTTGCGGCCTCCGCTTTCAGGCTCTCTACTGCTTCAATCGGAACATAGCGACCACCAAGAGGCGTTGGATGGATACCCGGTCCATGAAAATCGGTTCCGCCAGTTGGGATCAGATTATATTCATGAGCCAGCGCCAGCAATTCACGCTCGTTCTCAGGTGTATAAAGTCCATAATAAGTTTCCAATCCTACCATGCCAGCTTCACATAATTCTGGCAGCCAGTTACGTAGTTCATCCAGACCTGGTAGTTCGATAGGGTGGGCTATGACAGGTAAGCCATTTGCACTGGCTATGAGGCGCACCGCATCCCTTGGAGTTAGTTTGTAACGCGGAACATATGCATAGCAACCCGCACCGATATATGTATCAAATGCCTCGCCGATAGTTTGCACGTACCCCGCTTCTAAAAGTGCTTCGGCAACATGTGGGCGACCTACTGATCCTTGAGCAATTTCACGCACGCGTTCCCAGGTTATATTTACGCCATGTTCATTCAGTAATTCGACCATACGCTGCCCACGTCGCACACGTGCATCACGCAGCACTTTCAATACAGATTGAAATTCGGGGCGCCAAAATTCAAGGAAATAGCCTAACACATGTACTTCCCCACCACCTATATCTGTATTGATTTCTATTCCAGGGATGAGATGCATATCTAATGTTTGTGCTGCTTGTATTGCCTCTTCCAGTCCATCAGTAGTATCGTGGTCCGTCAAGGCCAGTATCTGTAAGCCTACTTCTTGTGCTTTGTGCAGCAATTCAGTTGGTGAGTAGATACCATCAGATGCTGTAGAATGTGTATGCAGGTCGATATAGTTAGTCATGTATAATTTCACAAAGGCTTTCTCTGTTTACTTAGACTTGCCGCCTACAGCGGCAAAAAAGGAGAACTGAGCGGGGACACCCCGCACCCCGGCAAAGGACTTCGTCCTCTGCACTCCTATTTCGTTCGTTGTTTGCGACGACAAAACGATGCAAAAGGAGGTTTCGGGACACCTTTTGCATCGCCTGGATGAGGAAGAACTTTGTCCTTTGCACTCCTAATTGATAGGCAGAGTAAAGGCTTGTGATTCCTCTCATTCTAGTTATCTGGCATAATCGATTGAGCGTGTCTCGCGGACAACACATACTTTGATTTGTCCAGGATAATCGAGGCTTTCTTCAATTTTATGAGCTATGTCGCTGGCAAGGCGATTCGCTGCAAACTCGTCAATTTCTTCGGGTTTCACAATAATACGCACTTCTCGACCAGCCTGGATAGCGAAAGATTTCTCGACACCCGTAAACGAGTTTGCGATATGTTCCAACGCTTCTAAACGTTTGATGTAAAGATCGATGGTTTCACGACGCGCTCCAGGTCGAGCTGCTGATATTGCATCTGCAGCCTGTACAATGGCCGCTTCCAGGCTCTGGGGTTCGGATTCCGTCGCGTGGTGTGCTACCATTGCATGGATTATTTTGGGTGATTTACCGAAACGGCGTGCTATCTCACCACCGATAATCGCATGTGGCCCCTCAACTTCCTGGTCGATAGCCTTGCCCATGTCATGAAGTAGCGCCGCAGTTTTACAGACATTCACATCGGCTCCAAGTTCGTTGGCAATCGTACCCGCGAGAATAGAAACCTCAACGGAGTGTGCCAGCACGTTTTGCCCATAACTTGTACGGAAATGAAGCCGTCCGAGGATTTTGAGCAACTCTGGCTGTAAACCATGCACATTGGCTTCCATTGCTGCTCTTTCTCCCTCCTCGCGCACAACTGAATCCACTTCCTGGCGTGCTTTAGCAACGACATCCTCAATACGAGCAGGGTGAATCCGCCCATCCAGGATCAACCTGGTCAATGCGAGACGTGCTATCTCACGACGCACAGGATCAAAACCTGAAAGGATGACTGCTTCTGGAGTATCATCAATGATGAGGTCGACTCCGGTGGCTGCCTCCAGAGCGCGAATGTTGCGTCCTTCACGTCCGATAATACGCCCTTTCATCTCATCATTTGGCAATGGCACGACAGAGACAACTGCCTCCGCAACCTGGTCAGAGGCGCAGCGCTGAATAGCCAGCGTGATGATCTCCCGGGCACGCGCATCAGCCTCTTCACGCGCTTCTTCTTCAATGATACGAATTCGACGTGCCGCTTCCGTACGCACTTTGTCTTCTATTCGTGTCAGTAATAGTTCTTTGGCCTGCTCTTCGGTGAGTTGAGCAATACGCTCGAGCTCTTTTAACTGCTCACGTTTGACAGTTTCTAATTCCTCGTGTGATTGCTCCACAGTGCGTTCACGAGCTACAATTTTACGTTCACGCTGCTCCAATGCCTCAATTTTGTGTTCGAGCGATTCTTCCTTTTGCTGCAAACGACGTTCCTGTCTTTGCAGCTCGGCTCGTCGCTCTGCATTATCTCGTTCCATAGCCGCACGAAAGCGCGCTGTTTCGTCACGCGCTTCATGTAGCGCCTCGCGTTGCTGCATCTGGAGTTCCATGAGCTTCTGCTCACTTTCCTCCTTTTCGATGCGCAAGCGATCTGCAAAGTATTGTTTATTTCGTGTCGTCCCGATAACATATCCGGCAACCAGAGCCACACTGGCTCCGAAAACCAGAGCCACCAGGACGATAACGATCTCCGTTGATTGCACGTTGGCCTACCTCCAATAAGTAAATGCGAACAGGCCTTTAAGGGTGTAAAGGGTTCCTAAATGTTGCCCAAAGGATACAATTATGTTAGAATATCCGTGCTACTTGATGACCTGAGCAATCCATGAATCATCCATGCCATTGGGTGAGAAACCTCCGCTGTAGAAAGGTGGAGGTAAGGCGCTACGGTTTCCACCGCTCGCCTCTCGGGGCCACCCATCGTCAGGTGGGAGAATATATTCAGTTCGATCATGCCCTCTGGTCTGATCTGAAGAGAGTATATTCTAGCAACGGTATAATGATCACATATGTATGCTTGCGCCTTAGCGCCGATAGTATGCTATTTGCCAAGCATACTATATAGGAATGGTATCTAAACTGTCAAGCATAGAGTTAAGTAACTGCCCTCCCTGAGAGGGGCCTGTGAGTGCGAATGACTGGCCATCGGGAGACTCACAAGGCCGTACGCGAGACTAGCTTACCCAAGCTCTGGCAGCAGGGCGCTTGAAGGGAACTGAACCAACTGGGCGTGGCAGCCTGCAAGACGATACGAATACCTCCCTAGTTTGTATCCTCTCTGATGGTCAGCAGCGAAGGGAATGTAAATACTCCGCAAGGAGGCTTATCGCACATGTTCGTACCTGTTGTCGATGAAAACCACAAATCACTGATGCCCACCTCCGCTGCCCGGGCGCGGCGCTGGATCAAGAGCGGGAAAGCCACACCTTTTAGGAAGCAAGGCATCTTCTGCGTTCGGCTCAACGTCGAGCCTTCTAACAGCAACATTCAACCGATTGCAGTCGGAATCGACCCGGGCTCCAAAAAAGAAGGGTACAGTGTTGTATCCGCCGCCCACACATACCTCAACCTGCAGGCTAATACCGTTGACTGGGTCACTAAGGCGGTGACGATCCGCCGCCAGATGCGCCGAACGCGCCGGAGGCGCAATACTCCCTGCCGGCAGCCGCGCGCTAATCGCTTGTGCAACACGAAGAAGCTACCCCCCTCCACGAAAGCCCGCTGGCAGTGGAAGTTGCGGCTGTGCCAGTGGCTCCAATCCATCTACCCTATCGCAGCCTTCGTGGTCGAAGCTATTAGAGTTCAGACGACGGGCAGGCGAAGATGGGATCAGAGCTTTTCTCCCCTTGAAGTCGGCAAGTGGTGGTTTTATGGTGAGCTAAAGAGGCTTGCCCCAGTGTTGACGAAACAAGGATGGGAAACCAAGGAGCTACGAGACCAACTTGGCCTCAAGAAAACCAACAAGAAAACAGCAGAAGTGTGGGAGGCCCATTGCATCGACGCCTGGTGTCTGGCCCATTGGTGGGTAGGTGGCAAGCTCACCCCGGACAACATCCGCCTGCTTGCAGTGACGCCATTACACTGGTATCGTCGACAATTACAGAAATTTCGGCTTTTCATCCCCCGGCTTTGCAAGCGGGGGATGAAAAGCCGTTCCTTATTCCGGGGCTTGAGTGGGGAGAGAAAATAGAACGTCCTTGCTAAAGCTGTTGTTTGATGCTATAGTAGCAACATGGAATACGCATATGATAACCACAATGTGCATTTGATTGTCTACCATCTTATTTTCTGCCCGAAGAGAAGACAGAAAATTTTAGTTGGTCCAATACAGGAGCGATTGCAACAGATTACTCAAGACGTGGCAACAGAAAATAAGTGGAAGGTTCTTGAATTGGCTATTCAACCCGATCATGTCCATCTGGTTATCCGAAGCAATCCGCGTATCCTGCCAACCGATATCGCCCGGCGTATCAAAGGGCGGTCTGCTCATGTGTTACGCGAGGAATATCCTGTTCTCAAACGGCTTCCTTCTCTCTGGACGAGATCAACGTTCTATTCAACAGCAGGCACTGTGAGTAGCGAAACCATTCGAAGGTATATCGAGAGGCAAAGCAAGACATGAAGCGAACAAAGACGCCGAGCTTTCTCATAGAAGTGCCACTACGGCTGGATTGGAGTCAGGAGCGCCACATACGCGCGCACCTGGAAGTCGCTCGGTGTCTCTATAACGCTCTCCTTTCTGAAACAAAGACACGCTTGCATCAGATGCGCAGCGATCCGGAGTGGCAAGCCACCTGTGCCATTCCTCGCACCCACAAACAAGAACGCAGTCGCGCTTTCTCCCGTCTGCGACAGCAGTATCAGTTTTCTGAATACGCGCTGCACGACTATGCCAAACAGGCACGCGTCTTGTGGATCGCCGACCACATTGATAGTACGATGGCTCAAACCCTAGCCACGCGTGCCTATCAAGCGGCCAATCGCGTGGCAGTGGGCAAAGCGAAACGGGTGCGCTTCAGAAGCCGAGGGCGCGGGATCGATAGCGTGGAGGGCAAGCGCAACGATGTCGGCTTGCGCTTTGTGCTCGACCCTGGTGTTGGCGATGGCGGCTTCCTGATCTGGAACGAGCAGGTCATTCCCGCTCTCATTGATTGGCTCGATCCGGTCGTACAGCATGGTCTGCACCACCCGATCAAGTATGCTCGCCTGATCCGACGTCGTGCCTCCAGCCCACAGGCACAGGGAGCCGATTGCGAGGGCAACCGCTACTACGTACAGCTCGTCTTAGAGGGTTATGCATTCACCAAGCCCAAGCATGAACGCCTAGGGTGCGACATCATTGGCCTGGATATCGGCCCATCAACCCTGGCCATTGTGCCACGCGAAGGGAAAGCCGATCTGATCCCCTTCTGTGAGGAACTGAGTCCGGATACCAGGAAAAAACGCCGCCTCCAGCGTAAGATGGACCGGAGCCGACGCGCCAATAACCCAGAGAACTACGATGAGGTAGGGCGCATCAAAAAACACGGCAATACCTGCCCGCGCTGGAAAGAGAGCAGGCGGTACAAAGCAACCAGACAGCAGCACACCAACGCGGAGAGACGGCCGGCCGCCCACCGCAAGAGCCAGCATGGGAAGCTGGCTCATGCTATCGTCAAAGTGGGGAACACGATCAACCTAGAAAAGACCTCGTTCAAAGGATGGCAGAAGCAGTATGGCAAAAGCATCGGACTTCGCGCCCCAGGGATGTTTCTAGCGCATGTGGCCCGCCTAGTTGCGAAAACTGGCGGCACCCTGGTCGAAGTCTCTGCCTACAAAACCAAACTGAGTCAGTATTGCCATCAGTGTGGGCGGTATGTGAAGAAACCCAGGTCGCAGCGTTGGCACGCTTGCTCCTGCGGGCTGGGACCAGTCCAGAGAGATCTGTACTCGGCCTTCCTGCTGGCCCACCTTGAAGCGGAACAGACGATCCCCTCGGTCACCCAGCACGTCTGGGAAGGTGCGGAACCGCGCCTGCGAGCCGTGATGGAGGGGCTGCAACAACGTGCGAATGAGGGGCAAGTTCTGCCCCGAAGCATGGGCCTGCTGGCTTCTCGCAAAGCTGCCCGTGCCCGAGCGCGTCGGCTTAAAAGTCCTGCTTATCCCCACCAAGAGCCTCTTTAGAGAGGAAACGTTGGGTGAGTAACAGGAACCCCCGCGCATGCATGCCGGGGAGGTCTCAGACAGACCGGAACCGGAAAAGGGTGGGAAGCGCAAGCCATATGGAGGCACCCTCAGTCAAGGGATCAAGCGTGGCACGCTGGTTAAACACGCACACTATGGTCTTGTGTATGTAGGAGGTACTATGGGCGGGAAAATTAGCCTCCATGCGCCCAAGAGCGGCATGCGGCTCACACAAGGGGCCAAACAACTCCGACTGTCATCTTATCAAGCTGTTACGTTGGAGGACGCGACTCCCCCAATCCGCTTATGAGGTTTATTCCTAAAAAGGAGCAATCACAATGAATCAAAATGAACCAGGAACAGATTCCCATTTGCAGTTACGACAAACTCATGTTGTCTCCTGTTTTCTCTTACGAACAGATATGGATCAGCCTCATCTGTTGATTGTGCAACGGAGCCAGCGCGTGGGGAGCTATAACGCTCGCTGGGCAGCGATTAGCGGCTTCCTTGAAACAGGTGTAACGCCGGATGAACAGGCTTATACCGAGATTCGTGAAGAGACAGGTTTGCAGGGCGAGCAGATACACATGCTTAAACGGGGCAAGGTTATCGAGTACGAAGACGCCTCAATAGGGCGGCACTGGTATATCCATCCGTTTCTTTTCGAAGTACTCACTCCAGACGCGATTGCTCTTGACTGGGAGGCCACAGAGATGCGCTGGATCGTGCCTTCAGAAATTCAAGCGTTTGTGACGGTACCAAAATTGGACGAGGCGTACAAGTCTGCTGCAAATGGGGAGAAAGTCATCTGAGACCTCCCTACGGCTAAAGCCGAGGGGTTCGCGGATGCTCCAACTCTCACTATCGGAGCATAGAGCCTCGTTGGAGGTAGGCGAACGTTTTAAGCCGACGAACTCTGGCGTACAGAACATGTGCGCTTCGGAAGAACTGCTTCCTCATTCGTTCGTCTCCTCGTGAGGCACCGCCCGGAGCCGGGCGGTGCCTCACGAGGAGACGAAGCAAGAGAA
>DATMNR010000451.1:0-4188 GCA_035568795.1 Ktedonobacteraceae bacterium | reverse complement strand
CCAGTGGTCGCAGTTCTGGAATATCTGGCAGAACGCTGCAATTCGTACATTTCTGTACAAAATGCTTGCACCAGTACGATGGACACTCAAGCGCGTCTCACGTTGAGTGTCCATCAGCATTGTAATAAGCAGCCGAAGAGCCTTACCAAAGGAACAAAACAGATGCCAGAACCCAAGACACAAACAGATGAAACGACTACAAAAGCCATATCCAGGTCGTCCCAACTCAAGTCTCCGCCGCGCCTGCGCAGCCATTCTCTGCTTGGCAGTGCAAGCGAGATGCAACGCGATCCACTGGCATTTTTGATGCGGACGCGTCAGTACGGGAATGTTGTAGGTATGCGTTTCGTGTTCTCAAACGCATATCTCGTCTATCACCCGGATAGTGTGAAGCACGTCTTGCAGGAAAATCATCGCAATTACAATAAAGACGTGCTCACCTACAAACTGTTTCGACCATTTCTCGGCATGGGACTGTTGACGAACGACGGGGATTCCTGGCTACATCAGCGTCGTCTGATACAACCTGCCTTTCATCGCAAGCGCCTGGCCGCTTATGGCACATTGATGACCGGTACCACTACTACGCTGCTCGAAAGGTGGCAAGCTCGTGCGGAAGGAGACGCACCTCTGAATATAGCAAAGGAGATGATGCGCTTGACCCTCGACATCGTTGGCCAGGCACTCTTCAGCGTGGATTTGACTCATGAAAGCAGTACCGTTGGTCCCGCTGTTACAACATTGGTGAAATTTCTCGGAGATTACATCTTTGCTCCTTTCCCACCCCTCAGCATCCCCACTCAACGCAATCGCCGCGCGCTGGCTGCTCGGGAAGAGCTTGACAAGGTAGTCAAAAGTATCATTGCCAGACGTCGCCAGCAGAACGAAGATACAGGTGATCTCCTCTCAATGCTTTTATTGGCGCGTGACGAAGAAACAGGACAGGGAATGAGTGATCAGCAAGTACGTGATGAGGTGATGACACTGCTCAATGCTGGTCATGAGACCACCGCGAATGCGCTTGTGTGGACCTGGTACTTACTTTCACAGCACCCAGAGGTCGAACGCCGTCTGTATAACGAACTCGACGAGGTGCTTGCTGGCAGCCTGCCCACAGTTGAACATCTGCCTGATCTGAAGTACACCCGCACGGTGATTGAGGAGTCGATGCGACTCTATCCTCCATTTTGTGTCCTCAGCCGTAAAGCAATTGCCGATGACGAACTCCAGGGCTATCACATCCCAGCGAACAGTGTGATCCTGGTGAGTCCTTATGCGACGCAGCATAATCCTGAGTTCTGGCCGGACCCTGAGCGCTTTGACCCCGAACGCTTCACGGATGAATGCGTGACTGCCCGCCCACATTATGCCTACTTTCCCTTTGCAGGTGGGCCACGTATGTGCATCGGCAGCAACTTCACTATGATGGAGGCACAGTTAGTTATGGCAACCATCGCCCAACGCTACCAGTTGCGCCTGGTCCCTGGTCATCCTGTCGAACCCCAGATGAAGGTGACGCTGCGCCCCAAATATGGATTACCTATGACTCTCTACCGCAGAGCTTTGTAAGATAGCAAAGGAGAACAAGATGTATAGCAAAATTAAGTCAATGGGGCATCCCGTACATCTCATGCTCGTCAATTTCCCAATTGGGTTACTGACGACATCAGTCATCTTCGACATCCTCCATTGGGTGAAAGGCAATGGATTCTGGTCAGAAATTGCTTTCTGGATGATTGCTGCCGGCATCATTAGCGGGCTGCTAGCAGCAGTAGTTGGCACTATCGATTGGACAGGCATTCCATCGGGAACCCACGCCAGGCGGGTCGGAGTATGGCATGGAACAGCCAATGGTGCAGTTCTGGCATTGTTTCTCGTAAGCTGGCTTTTGCGTTTCAATGCGCCTGGCAATCCATTCTTTGTAGCCTACATCCTGTCGTTTCTTGGCGCGGCCTTGTTGGGTGTAACGGGCTGGCTGGGTGGTGAATTGACTGGGCGGTTCGGCGTAGG
The DNA here is from genome assembly GCA_035568795.1 of Ktedonobacteraceae bacterium. GTDB lineage: Bacteria > Chloroflexota > Ktedonobacteria > Ktedonobacterales > Ktedonobacteraceae > DATMNR01. The sequence goes on along the minus strand of DATMNR010000451.1, from coordinate 2,178 downwards.
CATAGAAGAGGGTGCGAATGTCAATGCTCCTATGACATTTTCAGGTTTGCCCGCAAATGCTGCATCGCCTGTTGGCCAAAACAGCCCCAGGGACAAGACGCCGGTTGTTGAATAAAAAGGGAGATCAGTGTTTGACTACAAGGACAATTCTATCCACTAATCAATCCATTGAAGCAGGAACGCGCTTGCATGGCAAGCGGCTCGTTCTCTTCTGGATTGGCTGGGTACTTCTTGTAGCTTATACGCTCGGCGTTTTTTTCGGGAGCTTGCCATTCTACTACATTCATCTTCAAACAGTCTGCACTCGCAACTCTTGCGTCACTGGACAACCGCTCGCAAGCACAGTGATCCTGCTGCATGGGCTTGGTCTCTCTCTCGCTAACTATGCTCTGTTCGCAATAGTGCTCACCATCATTGCTGCGTTTATTGCCTTTATGATTGCCGGGGTACTTGTGTGGCGCAAACCAGATGATTGGTTGGCTCTCCTGACAGCTCTTGCACTCGTAATGCTGGTTACTGCTAACAGTACCTATACCCTGGAACAGCTTTCTTCTCCGTGGCAAGCACCTACAACTATTTTAAATATCCTGACCTGGAGCTTGATACTTCTTGTCTTCTGCCTCATTCCAAATGGACAGTTTGTTCCTCGATGGGCACGTTGGCTACCTATCATTTGGATAATCTGTAACCTGCTCTTTCTCTTCTTTTCACAATTGCAGAGTAATCAATTCCTCGTAAATATTGTCTGGTTTACTGGGCTGGCTTGTCTCGTCGTCTCGCTTCTCTATCGTTATCGCATAGTCTCTACTCCAGTGCAACGGCAGCAGACCAAGTGGATCGTATTTGGTGGGTCTGCAACCATTCTGCTGACCATTGTATGGGGCCTACCTCCATTTCTTTTTCCATCGTTTGCACGGCCAGGTACCCTGTACGATTTAGCCCTCACCGCGTTCAATATCTTCCTCTTATTACCGTTTATCCTTTGCGTTGCTATTGCCATTTTGCGTTACCGCTTATGGGATATCGACATTCTCATCAATCGCACGCTCGTATATGGCTCATTGACGGTAATTCTGGCCTTAGTCTACTTCATGAGCATAATTGCTTTGCAGGTACTATTGAGTGGTTTCACAGGATACATCTCAACTGGGTATCAATCTCCAATAGTACTCGTCGCTTCTACGCTTGGCATCGTAGCGCTGTTCCAGCCATTGAGAGGACGCCTTCAAACCATCATTGACCGACGCTTCTATCGCTCTAAATACGATGCCGCTCGTACTCTTGCTGCGTTTAGTAAGACCTTGAGCAATGAGGTAGATTTAAATCAGATAGGGAAAGATTTAATCGCGGTTGTGCAAGAGACCATGCAGCCCAGCCATATCTCGCTATGGTTACGCAATTCTGAAGTATCGAGAGGACATAACACGCGCCTGTTGCCGGACATTGATGAAGAAATGAGGCGAACAGAACGTGACTCTGTCTCATGATCCATAGTCCGACAGGCGAGTCGCGAAGCGAAGACCAAGCCCATCTGGTCCGGCAATCGTGAAATCTCGCAATCCGTAGGAACGGTTCTCAAGTGGTCGTATGACCTGTACTCCCATCTGCTGCGATAATGTCCAGTAGTCGTCAACATTTGGAACCAGAATACGCATATTGCCAACGGGAAAGGACGGAGGAGGGTGTATATGGGAATTCGCCTCAAGAAAGAGAAGCGCATCCTCCCACTGAAGTTCTGCGAAATCACCTTCATCGCGAACCATGCGAAAACCAAATGCTTGATAGAACGCACATGATGCTTTGAAGTCGCGCACATACAGCTCTACGACCAGTTGTTCGCATAAATCACTCAGACTACTCATACCAGGAACCTCCAATCTCAATTTCTCAAAAGGAACGTGAGTTCGTCGCTTAATTAGCATAGCTATTGGCGCTCTGATGTACATCTTCTTTACGAACTATTTCAAGTAGGCCTTTAGTATTAGTGTTAGAGCATCTATTCCTTACGAAGCAATGGTTCGCGCAGTAGATGATGGGTAATTGAACCTATGCAGTTAAACTACCAGTGTTGTTCACAGTAGTATGTACTGGAACCTGAGCGAGAATGCAAGTCCCCTGGCCAGGAGCGCTCTCAATATTAAGCTCGCCTCCAAGACTCTTGACCCGCTCCTGCATGGA
>DATMNR010000450.1:0-13545 GCA_035568795.1 Ktedonobacteraceae bacterium | reverse complement strand
AGTTGGACAATTACAAAGCGTGGTAACTATGGCAGCGCGGAATTGGCAATCATGAACCCATCGTGTTCAAAGGCAAGCGGCGTCGTTGAACTTGCTCGATATCTCAGTGTTCCGCTAGAGCAAATCATGGCAATTGGAGATAACAACAATGATATCGAGATGCTGCGAACAGTTGGTTGGGGAGTCGCGATGGGGCAGGCATCGGAGGCTGTGACGTCTGCTGCACGAGCCGTCACAGCCAGTAACCGAGAGGATGGAGTAGCTCGCGCAATCCGACACTATGCATTACGCGACGCAACTACAGTCGACTCAAACTCTCTCAAACGCCTGACCTGTCTGTAATTAGGCGCTGCCTGCCAGCGTTTCTGCTGCACCAACTGCAAAGCATCCTGCGCGTGCATTCCATTGTACACAAGCACCGCACAGGTAAGGAGAGCACTACGCCCAACACCATGTTCGCAATGGATCAATACACGTCCACCTTGCTCCATTCGCACCTTAACCCATTCTGACCCCCCTAACATCTGCTCAATAGTCAGCGGTCGAGTATCGGCAGTAGGCAGGTATAACAGTTCGATATGCTCCTTAGCTAATGCCTCAGCATCATCGCGATATTCCGAACGAGTATCCACAACATGCGTTACACCCGCTGTAGCCAATGCCTTGATATCTTCCGGATGAATTCGGCCCCCAAGAGCAAGATGGGTGGTTATCCAACTCATATTGAGTTTGTCAGGCAAGGGAATATGCAACGCTTGTGCGATTTGTTCGGCTTTTGAATCCTCCGGGAAAAGAAACGCAGCAATACGCGTCCAGCCTCGATAAGAGAGGCGCACAATACCTGTAGAGAACCAGTGAACACCTGAAAAACTTACATGAGAGCGTTCTACAGGTAACGTTTCTGGGGTATCTGTGGGAGGAGGAGTTACTTCAGGATCAGTAGACATACATATAATATCCTTTTATCTCGATATGGCTAAAGGTGGCAGATTCACATCTACGGATGCGGCATCTTGTTTTATAATCAGACTATCACGGCACATGACACGCTCTAAGGCAGCAATTGCGCATTCAATCATACTATCATCAGGCTCGCGTGTGGTCAAACCCTGCAACGCAAGTCCCGGTGCGAGTAGCCAACGCACGATACGATAACGATAATTCGCAGCTCCCAGACGCATCAATTCATAAGCTATTCCGGCTACCACAGGCACCAATAACACTCGCGAGAGGATCTTGATCAAGAGCGAAGGTGAGCCAACAAAAGCAAACACCACAATGGACACTACAACGACAAGCAGCAGAAAACCTGTTCCACAGCGTATATGAACACGTGAAGCCGCACGAACATGCGGTATATCGAGAGATTCTCCACTCTCCATTGCATTTATAGCTTTATGTTCAGCTCCATGATAACCAAAGATCCGCTGAATATCAGGCACTCGACCAATCAGATACAAATATCCGATGAGTAGTCCCAGGCGAAGAACGCCTTCTATTGTCAGGCTAAACCAACTCCCACCAATTTGATTACTGAAGAAACCAGCTATCAGTAACGGCGCCAGGAAGAAGACTGCAACAGCAAATCCCAAAGAGATAAGCAAGGTGAATACAAGCGCTAATCCACCTATTTGTGGCGGCGTCTCAGCAATTTCAGGCATGAAATCGGAGGAATTGTGATCAACCGCAGTATTCGACTGGCGTGTACCAGGTTCCTCACCCTTCGCAGACGGTGCATCTGGATCAACCGCGCCAGTGGCTAGATTTGTAGAGAGGGTCATAAGGCGTGTACCCAGTACCAGCATTTCCCACAATAAGAGCATTCCCCTCAAGAATGGCAGTCGAAAGAGACGATTTTGATACAAGCGCGGACTTAAGGCTTCCTCATAAAGATAGATGCTGTCATCTGGTCGTCGTACTGCCATAGCGGCTGATCTACGCCCCCTCATCATCACTCCTTCCATAACCGCCTGTCCGCCATAATAAAAGGTTGTCATGCGAGTAATGTACCTTTCAATTGATCTTCGGAGAATCAAGGTTTGTATCATACTCTTGATTTGAAAGTGGTTGAGAGCGTAATTGTGAAAGATCATGTACTGGTCGCTGCAGAAAAGCTAAACGGTGTAACCTGCGTCGTAACGTTCGCATTACTGTTCGAGAACGCAAAGAAGGCACACCAGGCTGCATTGTTCTCGCAGATATACCCGAACGACGCTGTCGTGAGTTTACTCTGCCCGACCCCTTTCCTTCCCCATTCTTCCAAACGCCAGGTGATCCTGCCGGAGGAAGAAAACTAAGAATGCAGTTCGCAATATCAAAAGATGCACCTGGACGACAAATACGCTTAGCGTTTTCTAGCTCTTGACGTAATAATTCAGAACCAGGCTTCAGGAGGCGACGGAGTATATTAATCAACTCAACCGAGTCATAAGCCAACATCCCAACATTGTTTTCCACAACATAGGTTACATTGCCTTCTTCCTGTCCAGGAACATAGCCACTAAGTATGATCGGCAGATTGCATGCCAGTGCCTCGCATATTGTACCTGGACCTGCCTTTGTTACAATTACATCCGAGGCATGCATCATTTCTTGCATGTTCTGCACAAAGCCAAAAACCCTCGCTGGAACATGTAAGCTCGAACGTGTGCGTTGAAGTTGAACGTATAAACGTTTATTGCGCCCTGAAATAATGAGCAACTGTACAGGTAAACGCGCCTGGGAAATAGCATGCACTGCTGAACTCAATCCCATCGCACCCTCACCACCTCCTATCAGCAAGACCACAGGCATATTGGGCTTTAAACCCAATTTACGCTGCAATTCCTGTTTGCTTTCTGGTGAAAGTGTGAACTTTGGATCGATTGGCATTCCCAAGAGATGGACACGTACCGGGTCCATCCCTTGCTTCAAGGCAAGTTCTTTGGCATAAATTGTTGGCACAATATATGCATCCGCTCCTGGAGCAAACCAGGCATGATGAACGCTAACAAGGTCGGTTACCACTGTAATGAAAGGAATATGCACGTCTAAATCTTGCAGAATACGAATCGTAACATGATTGAGTAAAGGGTGAACAGAGACGATTACATCAGGCTTTACACTCTTTATCAAGCGCAACAGCCCATTATGTATGAGAGGTGTTGAAACTGACTTCATAGCTGAAAATCTTTGAGCCTGGTTACTGAATTGATAAATACGCCCATAGAGTTTCGGCCTAAAGCGTATTGCCGGTCCATAAAGCTTTACAGCCTCACGCAAAGGAAAACGACTATACTCTTCGAACACATCGACAATCTCAATACGGTAGCCTGGTTGAGGAGGCACGCTCTTTTGCTCTTCTGTACTAGACTGCTCCTGTATCAGCCACTCCTCTTGCTTTTTTTGGGTAATAAAGGTTATAGCATTACGAATCGCATTCGCGGCGCTGCGATGCCCTGCTCCTGTATCAGCAATTAGGAAAAGTATGGTTCTTTGAGGCCCAATCAAGGGGCATTTCCCTCTTACGTACTTTCAAAAATAGAAAAGAACAAATAAACAGGGATAAAGAAACTGAAATACAGCCTTTATCCCCGTGACCTCATTTCTGAGTAGATTACTCTTCTTCCTGTAAATTGAATCTCCTGCGGAAACGCTCTACACGTCCAGCAGTGTCAAGAATCCTCTGTTGTCCAGTAAAGAATGGGTGACAATTCGAACAGACATCAATCTTCAATAAAGGCTTGATGCTGAGTGTTTGAAAGCTATTTCCACAAGCACAGCTTACTGTGGCATCAATGTAATTTGGATGTATTCCTTTTTTCATAAAACCCCCGGGTTATCTTCTTATTCACCTCTGCTCCGAAGCTACGAAACGTATCAGCAACGAAGCATGATTGGATTTCAACAGTTTTGGTTGCGGACATGATTGTACATGGAAGAGACTCTTCCGTCAAGATAGTAGACCTTACCGCCCAGCTATCTATCTACTACAGATTTTTCATATTCTACCACATTAGAACACTTTTGGGGACCTTTTTATGCCCGAATTCTCCTTGAGAGATGAAGTCTTTTAAGAATCTTTCCTCTTCTGTACTTCCTCTACCCATTCTGCTGCATTTCCAGTCACTGACCAATGTGAACTGCTACCGATACCCCTGTTGAATGTCGTTTCATAACCAAGCATTATGACGTGTTCTTTCCTATATTTGAAAGTGAACGCCTCGCACTCCAAATTTCCGATATAAAAGGAGGCACGCTGCTTGATGGAATTGAGGTCTTTAAGCGAGGCATTTACAAATACACGTTTCTCACCACGGTTTTCTACACACACGAATGCATCTTCAAATAGATACATGCGTCCCCTTGCCACTAACTCACCCTTTGAGTTTAGCAGTGTCATCAATGTGAAGCGCAGAGGCTGGCGCACCGGCACATGTTCGGCTATCACCTGCTCACATTGAGCGCGTTGCTCGGGCATCAAACCCTCAAGAAACAATCGCACATAGCGTCTCTCACCGAAGAGAAATCCCACGCCCTCCTTACCTTTGCTCGCGCGCAGGTATACTTCTCCCTCATCCACAGCAAAGAGAGCCTCTGACCAGGCCATCTCTTGCTCATCTGTACCTGGGAAGCGCACGCGTATCTTATCAGGTTCAATCCATATTCCTGAATGAGAATAGCCATATTGCAGGACGAGTACCAGTAGCAGAACAGCCGCGGCGCACATCGCAATAATGTAAGCTGGTAAGAGCAACCCGTTCAGACTGCTCGAAAGTAGTCGAAAACCTATGAGCAAAGCCATCGCACCTGTAATCACAGTCACAACAGCAGAAATGATAGTTAGCATAATGAGATGTCGAGTATGGGCAGAAAAACGAAATCGAATAGTTTGTTCAACGTTCATAGGTTCATTGGCACTCCTGACTTATATGTCATCTTTCTAGCCCTTACATGCATATGTGTGTGATACACTACGGTTGCGAATTATCTTTCCGCTGAAGTGTAACACATTGAGGAACTATTTTATAGCATGATTGAACGATATTCACTGCCGGAGATGGCTTCCATATGGTCAGCAACGCACAAAACAGATCTCTGGCTAAAGGTCGAATTGCTTGTCTGCGAAGGGTGGGCACGCGAGGGTGTCATTCCACAAGACATTCTCGAAAAGATTCGTACAGCTCGCTATGATGCGCAGCGTATGGGCGAAATCGAGCAGGAAACTCATCATGATATTATTGCTTTTCTACGTTCTATTCAGGAACAGCTTGGCTCGGAAGGACGCTTCATTCACCTTGGATTGACCTCTTCTGATGTGTTAGACACAGGGCTTGCGGTGCAAATCAAAGAAGCGGGAGCGCTATTGATCAAATCACTCTCCGAACTTCTAGAGACCGTCACCCAGGCCGCATTACGTTATAAATATACCTTGATGGTTGGTCGCACTCACGGCATTCATGCCGAGCCGATCACCTTTGGATTGAAGCTAGCGTTATGGATAGACGAACTGCGTCGCGCACAGCAACATCTTTCAGTAGCACTCGATGAGGTGTCTGTGGGCAAAATCTCAGGTGCCGTTGGCACGCATGCTACGGTTCCGCCGCAGATTGAAGAGTTTGTCTGCGAGCAGTTAGGTTTAGGTGTTGCTCCTGCATCTAGCCAGATAGTGACACGCGATCGTCATTCATACTTTATTACGACATTGGCACTCATTGGCAGTTCACTGGAGAAGATGGCCCAGGAGATTCGTCACTTGCAACGCACGGAAGTGAGCGAGGCCTTTGAACCATTTAGCGCTGGTCAACAGGGATCATCAGCCATGCCACATAAACGCAACCCCGAATTGTGTGAACGCGTCTGTGGATTAGCGCGTGTCTTGCGCGGCTTTTCCGTAACATCAATGGAAAATGTAGCCCTCTGGCACGAACGCGATATTAGCCATTCTTCAGCAGAAAGAATTATTATTCCTGATGCCTGTACATTGCTCCATTATATACTCCATATTTTTAACAACGTTATGGCCGGGCTTGAGGTCGATGAGGAACGTATGCTCACCAATCTGAATATGACGGGAGGGCTTATTTTTTCACAGCGCATCTTGCTTGCTCTTATCGAAAAAGGAGTTGGCAGGCAAGAAGCATATCGGATGGTACAACGTAACGCCAGAAAAGTCTGGAGTATGTCTAGTCGTGGCAGCATACAAGGACAGGCATTGATTCAGACGCTTAGTAATGACGATGAGGTTACTCGCTACCTATCTTACAACGAGCTTCTCGAATTGACAAATACTGAGTATTACGTCAAATATATCGACACGACGTTTGCCAGATTGAAATTATGAAAGCCTAAAGGATGACTTTTTTCTATGACCGACGAAGTGAAACAGCGAAAAATTGAACATGTGAATATCGCGCTTGGACAAGATATTTCCGTAGCGCAAAACGCTAATTGGAACGATGTCCAATTTGTGCATCAGGCACTGCCAGAGGTAGATCTGGACGAGATTGATACCTCTGTCATCTTTCTTGGTCATAAGCTGCGTTACCCTATTTTCATTTCTTCTTTGACCGGAGGACATCACGATGTAACTTCGATCAACCGCAACCTTGCGCGTGCAGCAGAACACTACGGGTTAGCGCTCGGTGTTGGTAGTCAGCGCGCCGGCATCGTCAATCCCGACGTTATCAGTAGCTACGCTATTACTCGTGAACATGCTCCCAATACCTATTTGATTGCAAATATAGGCGCTCCCCAACTTATCGCCCAGGCGCATCATGCTCCATTCACTATCGAGCAAGTTGAACATGCCATTACAATGATCGGAGCAAATGCTCTTGCCGTCCATATGAACAGCCTTCAGGAAGCAACACAACCTGAAGGTGATAGACGAGCAGCCGGTGAGGCGGCTGCTCTCAAAACGCTCACTGAAAAGGTCAGTGTTCCGGTAATCGCCAAGGAAACAGGAGCCGGGGTCTGCCGCGAACAAGCACTCCTCTTACGCTCTTGCGGCGTTGCCGCCATCGACGTTGGAGGAGCAGGCGGAAGCAGCATGTCTGCGATGGAGGCAGAACGATCTAAAGCACGTGGTGATGAGAGAACACATAGCATTGGTCTGCTTTTTAGAGATTGGGGTATAGCAACTCCTGTCTCGATCATTGAGTCAAAGGTGGCTCGTTTACCCTTGATCTCTACTGGTGGGGTACGAACTGGACTGGATATAGCACGAGCGCTTGCCCTTGGAGCAACACTCGTCGGCATAGGCTTTCCTTTCTTGAAAGCCGCTAGCCAAAGCTTTGATGCAGTTTGCGAACTACTTGAAACCATAGTAGCCGAGCTAAAAGTAGCAATGCAACTCAGCGGAGCTTCCAGTATTGAAGAGCTACATCAAACTGATATCGTTGTAACAGGAGAAACACGCAACTGGCTCTCAATGCGAGGATTTGAAGAAGAGCTTAAATCAATTGCCCAACGGCGCTGGATCCGTCTGCAACACATGCCTTAATTGTTCAGGTGTATTGATATTCATAAACGAGCGTAACTGAGGATCTAACTGGATCAGTTGGGCTTCCTCAACAAATTGTACAGGAGCAACCTTTAATAGACAGCGTAAATCGCGCCGTCCCAGTAGTAATTGCTCCTTCACAAAAGGTAAAATTGAGCGTGGATAAAGTGCCAACAATACCTGCGGTATATTGTGCACCAAAGGAACTAAGAGAGTGTCAGCAGGCAACGGTTGAGATAGCAGGAAAGAAAGCAGCGCGCGTTGGACTAAGGGCAAATCTACAGCAACAATTAACGCACGTGTCGTATGAATAGCGCTCAGACCACTATACAATCCCATCAATGGCCCGATACCAGGTGTTTCATCGATTGTAACGCGCACATCAGGGAAGACATAATCTCGTGCATGAGCCTGGTCGCGAGCAACGATCAATGTCTCAGAGCAGAATTCTTCGAGTAGGGAGACAAGATACTCAACGAAGGTAACAGCCTGGTTACCAGGAAGTGGCAACAGTGCCTTATTTTTACCCATCCGGCTGCTGCTGCCTCCGGCAAGAATAATGCCGCTAGTCTGAGTAGAGGGATGATCAATCACACGCAATATTACCTGGAGGAAGCAGTCTTACGTCTGGCATTCTTTGATTTGCTGCCCTTTGGTATATACTGCTCGCGTTTCTTAAATTCCAGATAATTGGCTTGCTCCTTGGGGAATTTTCGTATGAGATATACAATCCATATAATCGCCCATGCCAGTAAACTGGCAAGCCAGAGATAACGCCATACACGCCATGCGAAAAAGTATTCGTACAGGAATGCACGCGCGAAAATCAGCGGAAAGCCGAGTATACAGATGATGGCCAGCCAACCAAGAAAGCGATCCAGCATATTCTTGATGACAGGTTTATCTTTAACAAAACGTTTGCGACCTTCTACAGAATAGTAAAAAGGAATCAGCACACCAAGTATACAAAAGATGGTCCATGGAATATAAAAATTGAATGTCTCAGGTGGAGTTCCTGGACTTGTTGCAGTACTTACCACGCAGTTCGTAGCAGTACATGGATCCGTAAATAACCATTGTATCAGATTGAAATTCATGCGTTCCCGCCCCTTTATGCACGGCCGTTCAACATCGCTCAATGAAGTGCTCAAAAGGGATTTCTATCCCTGGTCTCGCGACGAATGAAAAGCCTGCCCTTCATAAGCTAGCTTTAATTGTTGACAATCATAACATGGTTAAGGCTAACAGTCCAGAGTAATATCATATAATAGTGACTATTAAAACGTTTCGAAGGAGCAAACAATTTATGAGAAAAATAGCAATCCTGGCGGAGGGCGCATTTGAGTGGCATTATGGCAAAACTGCTACAGGTGTCATTCGCTATGGCAAAGATACGGTAGTGGCTGTCATTGATAGTACCAAAGCCGGTATGGATGTTCCCCAGGCTTTAGGCGGCGCATCTTTCGGACATGGTATTCCTGTAGTACAGGATATCAATGAGGCTTTGAAATATCAGCCTGATTCTCTCATAATTGGCATTGCTCCTATGGGTGGAGCGTTACCAGAGGCCTGGCGCTGGCAACTTCTCACAGCTATCGATGCTGGATTAGATATTATCAGCGGCCTGCATTTCTTTCTATCTGAGGACGAGGAACTACGCTCTGCTGCCGCGAAACGTGGCGTGACAATCTGGGACGTTCGTCGTCCTCCTGATAACAACCGCGTTGCTCAGTTCATTCCACATCGCCCAGGAAGCCATACTATCCTTATGGTTGGCTCAGACTGCGCTGTAGGCAAAATGACCGTTGCTCTCGAATTGGATCGCGAGGCGCATAAGCGTGGCCTGAATAGCGCATTTGTAGCTACTGGACAAACAGGGATCATGATCTCCAGCAACGGTTTACCGGTAGATCGTATCATCAGCGACTTTGTGGCAGGGATGGTGGAGGAGATGGTGATTGATTTTACGAACAAGCATGATTGGGTTTTTGTTGAGGGTCAGGGCGCTCTAAACCATCCAGGCTATTCACCAGTAACACTGGGCTTGATTCATGGTTCCATGCCGGAAGCTATGATTTTCTGCCATAAAGCTGGAACAACAGAGATTGAGGGTTATACTCACTGTCTCTTCCCCCCGTTAAACCGCATGATCCAGCTTAATGAGGAGACGGTAAGTTGGGTGCGGCCTGAGCGTCCGTGCAAGGTAGTTGGCCTTGCACTAATGACTTTCGGATTGAGTGAACAAGAAGCTCGTGACACGTTAAAGCAAGCTGAGGATGAAGCAGGTCTACCAGCTACCGATGTGATGCGTTTCGGCGCAGGAGTTTTAATGGACGCTCTGAGCAAACATTTTGCTTCTTAAGGTTGAGCATTCCATAAGTGGGAAGCATCAGTCGACTTACCTATTGTGCAAAGCTCGAGGATCAGGTGTTATCGTGGTTATTTTCATGAATGACTCGAGCCTTGCGCTATTCCAGTGCCCTCTACATGTTCTGATACTTCACCTTCGCGTGCCTTGATAACAATATCAGCATCTACAATTTGATTGTAAATGCGCATGTTCTGCTGGAAAGGCCATCCATCGTACAGAAAGTACTCGAATGGCATCCAAACTGCAACCCAGCCTGCTCCTAACACACAAAACGCTACGATGAAGAGCAACACCGCCTCCAGTACGCTATTAACGCCCGACTGCGAGTATGCGGTAGCACCTATCCCCAGCACTACACTAATCAACGCCACCCAAAGGCTCCTCCTTAGCGAATCCAGACCCTGAAGACGCAGTACTATCAGATCCTTATGGCTCTGCTCAGTTTTGAACTGGCAATAGCGCTTTATCTTCGCACCGGTTCTCTCCAGGAGTCCTTCTGTGATCTTTTCACGTGGGAGTTCAATGGTCACCTTGTACCTATGGGGTTGTTTGAGGACTCTCGTATGGACCCTGACTTCACTGTAGAGGTATTCCATTCCCGAAACAAATCTATCTGAGCCTGGTTCCGGGTCAGCAAACAGGTCTTGTATGTCGTCAAGAGGCAACGTTATTTCATGAAGCTGTTCCTTACTCATTGTTTTCCCTCCAAATTTCACGCAATTTTAAGCTTTTCGTTCTGATATGACCCAAACTGGAATAGTTCACCTACCTAAGTTTAGCATATGAAGTTGAACTCACGATAGTTCGCCATGTTGGAACAGGCAGCGGCCGTTCTTCAAGCTCGAGTGGACGCGCTCTGATCAACTGAGCCACTCCATCCTTTTCGCTTCCTGCTTCCTCAAATAAGTGCGGCTGTAGTGTCGAATTTCATCGGTTGTATGTAGTAGTACACTCTGGGATGACATGAACAGCGTTTGGATAGCACATGTAAGGATCGCGCTTATCCCTGATTGCAAAGGAAAGAGGCATCTTCAAGATAGATGAAGCGTTATTTTCCGCCCGCTTGCTCGTCGTATGGTTTAGAAACAACAAATAGAGATCGGGATGTCAATCAAATGTCGGGGTGAGTGATTGAATAACTTGATATAAGACGGGACCTTGAGTGTCGCTAGTACATCAAATGTCGTGGAGAAGAGTGAAGAGGAGATAGAAGCGCTTTAAGCCGCACTCTTGGTAACAGCACCATGGAGTGTGAGAAATGAGTAGGACGCAAATTACCTATGTTGAGGTGGTTCTGCTTAGCTGGCAACAGCTACCAGATGAGCTTCTCAGCTTAAGTGCGAATTGGATATTCACCGAGTCTCGTTTCTATAGAATAGCGCAGGCAGATATGGTGAGCACATTGACTGTTGAAATGCTCGGACTTTTCGAACAGTTGAAAAAGCAGAGCTATATCACCGATTTTTGCAGCCGTGTAGTGATCAGGACGCCAGATAGATCTACTCAGCCTATAGATAGAATGCAAGCAAACTATAGTTTATTACCGGATTGGATTCAACCATAGTATTCATTATGCTATATGCAGTTTAGAATCTCCCTTTCTCACTCCATCCACAACCACAAGTCTCATATATCCACATACATCCGACTTTTTTACAACAAGCCCTCTCCGCTTAATCTTCGTTTAAAACTCGTTAAGCCTGAAACTTAACAAACGTATGGTACTGTCTAAATGAAAGAATTTAGTAACAAAATTAAGCTCGAAACACAGATAATAATACATTCAATGCAGATCTGGTCCACAGTGAAAAAGGTGCAACATGATAGACAATACATACTACCAGACGATAAGCGTTGCCGAGAAATCAGATGAAGGAATAGCGTTATCCAATAGAGACAAACAGACAATTCCATGGCAGGCACCGCAGGCAGAAAAACTCAGTAGAGCCGATTTGCACATTCATAGTACTTACAGTGATGGTATTCCCACCATTGATCAAATTCTCAAGCATACTGAACTTCACACCGACCTGGATGTAATCGCTATTACCGATCACAATGTTATTGATAGCTCCTTACGTGCACGAGACTTGTGGGCGAGAGGCTCTTATCGCTTTGACTTCATCGTAGGTGAAGAGATTAGCACAAACGAAGGACATTTGCTGGCACTCTTTATTGAAAAGCATATACCGTCACACTTAAGTATAGAACACAGTATAGACCTCATCCACGATCAAGGGGGACTGGCAATTGTCGTTCACCCTCTCAATCCACTCTTCCGCATAAGTTGCCAGCGCGACGTATTAGATCGCATTTATACTAATAAGGATCTGTGGCTCGACGGAATAGAAACGTGGAATGCTGGTTTATGTGGGATATATGCTAATCATGTAGTGATGCGAGCCAATAGACAATGTTACAGGTGGTCTGAAGTGGGAAATAGTGATGCGCACACATTGAATGCTATTGGACGTGCCTGCACCTTGTTTCAAGGCAGTACAGCATCGGATGTGCGCACAGCAATTCAATTGGGCCTTAGCGCACCTGGTGGTAAATTGTGGAATGTGAATGACTTTTTAGTCCTGGCGGGGTATCAAATGAGCAAGCGACGCTTGGCCCGTAAACAGTCTGCCGCATAGCTATGAACCAATTTGAATTTTTTCAATGTACTATATGAAATAGCTTATCTCCGAGTTCTGCCCCACTATACCCACCATCCACCAACTCCATCTGGAGTTCTTGTAAGAAGAGACCAAAAAAAGTTAAGCGATTCTGGGCTAATGCCTGGCCTGTTTCAGTCATCATTGCCTCAGACAGAGCCAGGAGCTTTGTAAAGAAACGGTCGAGCAAATAGCGTTGATCATCTGGAGTTCGGTGTAACGCGAATGGGTCATCTGGATGATATGATTTCCACTCCGACCATTTCTTATTTTTTATTGTCATTGCCCAACGCATCAACCCGCTTGCTCCCATGCTGTCCAATCGATCTGCATCATAGAGCACGCGTGCTTCAAGGGTCGCTGGAGTGATGCCGCGACGATAGTTATGGGCCAGTATCGCATGCAGAATTGCTTGTAGGGTTTCATCAGAAAGATCATATCGGGCTAGTAGCTCAGAAGCAAATATAGCGGAGCGTTCTGCGTGCGGCTTCTTGGGATCTGGTGTAGTTCGGCCAACATCATGCAGTAAAGCAGCCATTCCCACGATGAAGCTATCAGCGTGCTCTTGTTCTGCTATGCGCAAGGACAGATGATAGACCCTGAATACATGCTCCCAGCCATGGGCAAGGTCAGTGAAATCAGCGAAACGTGCCTGGACCTTAGTAAAAACTTCTGCAAGGATGCGGGATTCTCGTTCTGATATTTCCATCATACAAAATTCCCTTTGATAATCTGCTTTTTTCTTGTCTATGCTTAAAATATACCACGAAACATTCAATTCGCGGGCATACAGATTCTGATGATCTAAACTTCACGGATCTCAATCTGCCTGGATTTTTCAGTGATGGTATTCTACTCCTCATCTCGCACAATAGTCAAAGTGTCCGTTACATTATAGTCTATAACTTTGAGCAAAATAGGAAGCATTTCCCCAAGTTTTTCTAAAATACCTTTTTTTCTCGATTCAGTGACACAAAACTGTTGCGTGTAGCGTGTTCCTCCTATCTCTTGGATCTACAATTCACTCGACG
>DATMNR010000449.1:0-3197 GCA_035568795.1 Ktedonobacteraceae bacterium | reverse complement strand
CGAGGATGCGTATCCCAAGGAGTTATCGGGCGGGATGCGCCAACGAGTTGGCTTTGCGCGAGCCTTAGTGGTTGAGCCGGAACTGCTCTTCATGGATGAACCTTTCAGTGCGTTGGATGTGCTCACGGCTGCTAACTTACGCAAAGAGTTGCTCGGGTTGTGGCAAGCGAAAAGTATGTCCACTCGTGCTATTGTGCTGGTCACGCATAACATCGACGAGGCTGTGAGTATGGCCGACCGCATTCTTGTTTTGGGAGCCAATCCCGGTCGCATCCGCTGCGAACTGCCGGGACTTCCGCAGGAACAACGTTCGGTGCAATCTCTGAAACATACGGAGATGGTAGATCTCATCTATCGCATTATGACCAGCCCAAAGGAAGATGTTACTTCTCTCCTATCACAAAGCGTTCCCGAGGCCAAAACGGGTCCACTTGTACATCATGCTACACGTGCATACCAGATTCTTCCGCATGTTGCCATCGGTGATGTAACAGGATTGGTGGAGTTGGTTGAGACACGAGGCGGACGTGAGGACTTGTATCAGCTTGGACGTCATCTGCACCTCGAAGTTGATGATCTCCTACCAATAGTAGAGGCGACAGACATACTTGATCTGGCAGAGACGCAGGAAGGTGACCTGGTGTTGACCCCAGCGGGTCAACGCTTTGCCGAGGCCGGTGTACTGGAAGAGAAAAAGGTCTTCCGTGAACAGGCCCTTGCTCACATTGCATTACTGCGCCAGATCGTGCAAACACTAGAAGGTGCGCCGGGGCATACCTTGCCTGAAGAGTACTTCTTGAGTCTCATGGAGGAGCACTTTGATGAGGACGAGGCTCAAGAACAGTTGGATACAGCTATCAGCTGGGGACGTTACGCCGAACTGTTCACGTTTCAGGATGATCGAGGTGTATTCCGCCTTGAGGAGCCAGAACCTGCCGAAACGGCTTGAACGAAATTTTCTGTCTGGTAGGAGCTGAAACAGTAGATTTTGAAGTAAGAGAAGATGGTATTGTGCGTCTGGCTTGATCTGTTATAATCAGCATAGCAAAGAATAAAACTAAATCGTTGAGTAAGCGAGACGAAACACAGACAGTTATGAACATGAGAAATGAAGAGAAGCGAGTTTTGCTTCTAATGTCTCCTGCAACATACAGAGCAGGAGCTTTTTTAAGTGCCGCTAGAAAATTAAATCTTGAAGTTGTGGTAGGGATTGACTTGCCTGAAACACTGAGTGAATATTGGCATGTACCTCTTGGTCTAGACTTTGCAAATCCAGATGCATCCGTGCGTACAATTGTAGAATTTCATGAGAAGCACCCGATCCGGGCTATCATCTCAGTTGATGATAGTGCTACAGAACTTGCTGCTCGAGCTGGCGCTGCCATAGGTTTGGCTCATAACTCTCCCCAAGCCGCTGAGGGGGCTCGTGACAAACTACTGATGCGTACTTTGATGTCTGCTGGAGGTGCGCCGTGCCCAATCTTTCGACCATTTTTGTTAAATAACGATCCAGATGTCATTGCTTCGCAGGTCAGCTATCCTTGTGTAGTAAAGCCATTACGTCTTTCGGGTAGCCGCGGGGTTATCCGCGCAAATACCCCTGAGGAATTTAGCATTGCTTGTAACCGCTTAAAACGGCTACTTATATCAGAAGGCAATCCAGAGTATGAAACGTTTATACTGGTCGAAGACTTTATACCAGGATTCGAGGTTGCTTTGGAAGGTTTGCTAACCAACAGCCAGTTAAAGGTGTTGGCATTATTTGATAAACCTGACCCATTGGATGGCCCATTTTTTGAGGAGACGATCTACACAACTCCTTCTCGACTACCTGCAAGTGTTCAAGAAAATATAACCAGTTGTGTTGCCACTGCTGCCGCATCACTTGGACTACGGGAAGGGCCTGTGCATGCGGAATTACGTGTAAATGACCAGGGGCCATGGATGCTGGAGATTGCTGGCCGTTCCATTGGAGGATTATGTTCGACTGTTCTCGAGTTTGGTTCCGGTATGTGTTTAGAGGAACTGATTCTACGTCACGCCACTGGGTACGAAATTGCCTCAATCGAGCGAGAAAAACATGCTGTTGGTGTGATGATGATTCCTATCCCATCTGCGGGCAATCTGAAAGCTGTACGTGGTGTCGAGGAGGCACAAAAAGTGCCATTTATAACAGGTGTTGAGATCACTGCTAAACTAAATTACCCTCTTGTCCCACTTCCTGAAGGGGCAAGCTACCTGGGCTTCATATTTGCGCGCGGTGAAAATCCTGCCGATGTCGAATCTGCCATTCGTACAGCGCACAAACTACTGAAGTTTGAGATCAGGCGAGAGATCCTTGTATTGAATATGTGATTAAGCATACGATGAGTTAAAAAAGACTGCTCTTCATGAACAGTCTTTTATAACCCATTCTTTCTTTGTTATCCATGTGCGAAGTTTGCATTAGAGTTTATCCATCTGGCCAAGCTGATCAGGTACATTCAGGTCTTTTTGTTCTCCAAAGAAGCTATCATTTGAGAAACTACCCTCAAGCTCTGGTTTAGGAATCAGATCCACTGTCTCATCATGCGAGGATACAATTCTGCTATCATTGATGGACATACCAGGAGGAAGATCAGCGTTATTCGCTCCACTAGTAAACAAGATGCCGAAAGCTTGCTTGTCATTGCCGTCAGCCTTGACCGTGACGATAATGCGAGTGTTTTCTGGCGATTGTTCTTCGGATGCTGAATGCAGGCTTACTACTTTGGATGTAATCTGATCATCGGTAAAACCAGCCTGCTTGAGTTTTTCCACTGCATGATCGGCCTTTGTTTGCTCTTTGAAAACACCCACAATTGGGGAAGGACCAGTGTTATCCATGTGTTGCCCCCTATAAATAATAAGTTATTTGGGTATTACTGTAGACTACATCTATGAAAGGTGCGGTTTCTTGCAATAACTATACCATATTTAAGAAGAAATTTTACTACACGGGGCATTGCTTTTGGTATTCGAGAACTTTCCTGGCTTTCATTTTTTCATTGCAGGGCTTATCTGTTTTGGGGCCTGCCTGATTTTGTTGTTGCCAGGAATACCTCGCACGTTTTTTGGTGCTCAAAGGAACCTGCAAACTGAGCTTCCAAACCAGGAATTGGTTGAAGAGAAAATGATCGAGATGTGAGAACCTATCCAGGTGGCGCCTTTCGCTTCAA
>DATMNR010000448.1:0-4226 GCA_035568795.1 Ktedonobacteraceae bacterium | reverse complement strand
CCAAGCATGCAGGGAAAGTTTTCTCAGATCAATGAGTTTCTCAAGCTACTTGAACATACAGGCGAACTTGAGCATTTTGAAAAAACACCTGTTCACATACTCGACTGCGGCTGTGGCTCTGCTTATCTGGCCTTTGCAGCGTATCACTACTTGAACAATGTACGCGGTATCACGGCGCAATTGACAGGTATCGATACCAATGCAACTCTCATACAAAAAGACAATAGACAGAGTGAAGAGTTTGGA
This sequence comes from Ktedonobacteraceae bacterium, assembly GCA_035568795.1. Classification (GTDB taxonomy): domain Bacteria; phylum Chloroflexota; class Ktedonobacteria; order Ktedonobacterales; family Ktedonobacteraceae; genus DATMNR01. The sequence goes on along the minus strand of DATMNR010000448.1, from coordinate 3,980 downwards.
TTTTCACATGCCTGTTTCCAAAAATCGGCAATTATCGATTTTGTCCCTCAGGAGTCACCGGATATTGTGCTTGCGCTGCATGCCTGTGACACGGCAACCGACGAGGCGATTTACCAGGGAATCGTATCGGAATCTCACCTGATCATGTGTGCACCTTGTTGTCATCATCATCTCCACGCACAATTGCGCTCTGTGAAGCCATTTACACCCGTATTTCAGGATGGCATTCTCAAGCAGCGCCTGTCTGATATTCTTACCGATACGTTTCGAGCGCTTATCCTGCGTATTATGGGCTACAAGACTGATGTCATCGAGTTCGTTTCGCCTGAACACACAGATAAAAATCTGATGATTCGGGCAGTCAGGCGCACACAGAAGGATAAGGCCAGGTACCTGCAAGAATATCTCGATCTTAAATCATACTGGGGTGTCACACCATACTTAGAAACGCTGCTTGGTGAGCGGTTTATGTAAGTAAACCCGCGATTTTCAAGAAGTTCTCGAACATGGTGCGCGAATGTTGACGGTAAAGAGGAAAGAGTCTGGCGCTTTCACTCATATAGTTGTCTACAGCGTCTTCTCCTAAAGCGCTTACTATTTCCTGTCTGTACTCAGGAAAGTGGAACCATACGTCAATCATTTCCGGGGTGACTTCGATGTGATATTGTGTTCCATACGTGTGATGTCCATAACGAAAAGCCTGATTTTCTGTCTGCGCATTGCAAGCGAGTTGAACGGCTTCTCTAGGGATGTCAAAGGTATCTTCATGCCAATGAAATACCTGCACTCTGTCCGGTAAGTCGTGGAAAAGTGGATCATCTTTTCCCATTCGTGTCATCTGGACGTCAAAGAAACCAAGCGGAGTCATGGAATGTCGTTTGACTGGTGCTCCCAGGGCATGTGCCAGTAACTGTCCTCCCAGGCAAATTCCAAGGTAGGGGATATCCTCTTCAACTGCCTTGCAAATCATTGACTCTACATCAGCCAGGTATGGATATTTTTCATTTTCACCAACATGCTGGAGTCCGCCCATAGCGAGAATGGCATCAAACTCAGTTGGAACAGGGACGGGATATTTATCCACTTCTACGATCTCATATGGGATGTTATGTTCTTGCATAATATCGCCCAGGTAACCGGGTGGATCATCCCAACAAAATTGGAGTGCAAGTACTCGCTTCATTGCGTACATCCTTTCATTCATGGAATATGAGATCTATCAAAATAATGCCGATTATTAACTTGTGGCTCCTTGAGCCGTTTGTAAGATTATATGCGATTGCCCCTGCAACATGCAAAGGCCAATTGTGCAGCATAGACTGACCTCCGATTTGTCATGTTCAGGAAGGAGGTCAGTCTATGCTGTTTTTCAAAGTCTGGAAGGGTTATACACATTCTCTGGTTGTTCGACGTGCAATCAGAGTTGTCTTCAAGCGGATTAGTTCAGGTAACTGCTGTGGCTTTTTCATGATCTCATTCAATTTACTGACTCCCAGCTCACCTAAGCGCTGCATAGGCTGCTGAATTGTACTCAGCTCGAGCAGTTCAGCTACCTCGATGCCATCAAAACCTATTACTGATACGTCATCAGGTACGTTTAGATGCAAATCTTTAGCTGCTTCCAATATGCCAATAGCCTGCATATCAGATGCCGCAAAGATAGCTGTTGGGCGTTTTTCCTGTGAAAGCAGTTGTAAAGCTGCCTGCTTTCCTCCAGATCGATTCCACTCGCTTGTCAGCATAAGCTCAGGTTCGAAGAGGAGTCCCGCTTCACCAAAAGCTCGATGAAGCCCAATCAAGCGGTCATTTGCCTGGTTAAATTTGATGTTCCCCTCAATGACTCCATTGATAAAGCCAATTCGCCGGTGTCCCAACTCAATTAAAAATTTCACCGCCTGGTAAGCACCTTCTATATTTTCAACAACCAGAGAAGTGAAAAAGGCACTATAGGTATCTATCAAGACGACCGGGATTCCTGATTCTTTGATAACCACTGCATTCTCGTTGTCTAAGGGTAGCGAAAGCAAAAGCAATCCATCTACTCTACCTAGCATAGGTAACTTGGAAAGGTAATAATTGCGCTGGGTAACATTTTCTACATCATAGAGCACCAGTTCTTTGCCAGATTGAGAAAGAGAAGCCTGTACAGCTCGCAATAATTCTGTGTGAAAAGGACGAGTAAAAAACGGAACGATGACGCCAATGGCCCCTGTTCTTTTTGAAATCATACTGCGTGCTATGGGGTTAGGTCTGTAATTAAGTTGAGCAATTGCTGTTAATACTTTGGTGCGTGTAGTAGGTTTAACTCCAGGGCTATTGTTAATTACACGCGAAACGGTCCCAATCCCTACTCCCGCGGTTCGAGCTACATCATGGATAGTAGTTGTCATCTCATTCAGCCTCTTTGCCCAACGAGCCCAAATATATTGGAAACGTTTCCATAAATCCGTGGAATTATATGCTGTGAGATTAGCATATTTAACCTGAATTGTAAAGAGATTATTATAACTCTGCAATACAGTCACAGGCAGAATGGCTTTTCATTGAACACCTATTTACAAGTGGGAAATATTATGTTATTGTTAAAAGAAGTCCTGGTATCGTTTCCAAAATCATAACCACATTTCCATCTTAGAGGGTGGAGTGCAAAAATCCTTCTTTCAGGTAGAAAGGGGTGTAACAAATCTTCAGCATGAGAAGTGCGTTTTATCGACGTCATCTGTACTGAAAAGTTAGTAGCCCTGAGCCTCTTCTAACGCAGTCATGAATTGATTTACTCCGGTTAAACAAGGCAACTGCTGCTCAGCATATTTGCTTCGAAGGCTGAAAAAAGAAATCGAACGTGAAGTGAGTCCCGCGCAGCGATCGTTTCAAAATGCTTCAGGTTATGTGAAGTTTTGCGACGAAATGACGTAATTCGATTAGACTTTCAAATCTTCATTGATGGGAGAGCGAAGCAGAACTGCCAAACTCCCAAACGAGGCCTACTGGATATGGGTGTCCGGTAGATTGAAAGTCGTCAGCGCTCGGAAGCGCCTGGCATGTGTGTCTTCGGCAGATTTATTTACTCCAAAGGAGGACTCTCAATGTTTCTTGAACAGGGTGAAGTCATTGACGAAATCATCACCAAAATTCGTAATGGGCGTATAACGCGCCGCACATTCCTCGAGCGCGCCATTGCAGTCGGCTTGACGAGCACCGCAGCCGTCTCGCTACTGGAAGCATGCGGCGGCACGAGCAATAGCGCTACCGGCAGTGGGCAAACCGTCAATATCAACTATATTGAGCGTGACACCAACGGCGTCTTCGCGGGATTTGTAGCCGATTTCAATGCCCAAAATAAAGGTGTCCATGTCACCTACAATTCGAATGCGCCTGCTGATACAGGCCAGCTCCTGACCATTATTACGACCATGCTACGCGCCCGTTCTAGCGCCTACGATGTTTTCCCGATGGACATCATCTGGCCTCCTGAGTTTGGGGCTAACGGCTGGACGGTTCCCCTGGACAGCAAGTGGCCGGCCAGTGATCAGGCGAATTATCTGCCAGGGCCATTGGCAGGTTGTAAATACAATGGCAAGTTGTGGGCTGCGCCTTACCGTACCGATGCGGGGCTGATCTACTACCGCACAGATCTCGTCTCGACAGCACCAACGACATGGGAACAGATGACGGCATTGGCCAAGGCGGCCTCCCCATCCAAGGCGAAGGTTGGCTATATTTGGCAAGGAGCACAGTACGAAGGACTTGTGTGTAACTTTACCGAGGTCCTCTATGGCTTTGGTGGTTCTGTACTGGATCCTAACAATCCCAAGAGTGTGACCGTCAATAGCCCGGAAGGTGTGGCTGCTCTGACATTGATGACAAGTTGGGTAGGTGGAATCTCGCCATCATCGGTGACTACCTACAAGGAAGACCAGACTCTTGCGTCCTGGCAAAACGGTGACGCTGTTTTCGCGCGCAACTGGCCCTATCAGTTT
>DATMNR010000447.1:0-12708 GCA_035568795.1 Ktedonobacteraceae bacterium | reverse complement strand
TGGTGCGCAGTGTATTGTTCTTGCTATTGATGCACGCGCTAATCCAAACATGCCAAGCGGGTATGAAGTATTTATTCATGGCGGTCGTACTCCGACTGGCAAAGATGTGTTGGAGTGGGCACAGCACGGTGTTTCTCTTGGTGCAGGAGAGATTCTCCTTACCAGTATGGATCGAGATGGTACACAGCAAGGATATGATCTCGCACTCAATGCAATGGTTTCGATTGCTGTATCGGTTCCAGTAATTGCATCCGGGGGAGTTGGCACATTATTGCACTTCTACGAAGGATTGACGAGTGGAGGAGCAGATGCCGTATTGGCAGCTTCGATTTTTCATTTTGGGAAATATCGGGTTAGTGATGTGAAGGAGTATTTGAAAGGAAGAGGGGTGGTGGTGAGGCCAAATTAGCGAATAACATTTCCAGGTGTCCTTGTTAGATCCATCCATCCGCCTTCAGTCTCTCAATCGCGATCGCTACCCCATCTCGATTATTCGTGTCCGTCACCCAGTCTGCTTCTGCCTGTACATTAGCTGGAGCATTACCCATAGCAATACCAAACGCCGCCATGCGTAACATTGCTATGTCATTATCCATATCACCCATAGCAATCATTTCAGAAGGAGCGATGCCAAGTTGCTGTCCCAGGGCCAACAGCGCTGTCGCTTTATCCACACCCCGACGGATAATCTCAAGATACGTCTCGTAGGAAAACTGTCCTACACAATCGCTCGGTAGCGCACTCGCCAAAGCATTGAGACGTGGTAAAAGGGCAGTTTCTCCAACAATAGCTTGTAACTTGTGAGGTGCATCTTGAAAGTGCATGAGATCATGATCTACGATGGGAGTAACCCCAGTAATTATACTTTCATGATGTATAGCTTGATCCCACCTTGGGATATACCAATGTTCGCCAGTAAACCAACCGATGCTGACCCCTAACTCCAAAGCATTCCTCAATACCAGGCGCGCCGAAGAAAGACTCATAGGCTGTTCATTCACAACCTCTAGTGAACCAATCTGCTTGGGATAAAGCCTACAAGTCAAAGCCCCTGTATAGCAAATGGCCAATCCGCTGATCTCCAGTTCCGCCATTATCGAGTATAGGGCATTTGGACCTCGGGCTGAAGCCAGAACCACTTGCACACCTTGAGTTATCACCTGCCGCACAGCCTCACGGGTCACAGCCGTAATCTGGAGTTCATCAGTCAAAAGTGTTCCATCCACATCCAAAGCCAGTAAGCGAGCTTGTCGAGTATTTTTCATAAAAAAATTTGTACATCCTTAGCCAGATAGTGTAGGAGCTTTTAGAGAAACCTTCTTCAGAAGCTTCTCAGCAGATTTTTCCAAAAATGACGCTTCTTCATCTACAGAAGAAACAGAGTCTCCTTGCTCTTTATATTGCACCACCCACACTATTGTCAAAGATTGATCGAAAATAAGGTTTACCGATTCTGCCCAAACCGCTTTTGTGGGATTGATATTCCCGACAAGGTAACGTATAGTGATTAAAGCAACCACCTCTATTTGAACCAAAGCAAACAGATCCAAAAGAGAAAACGACTCTTCATAAAAAGAGAGGAGAACGTAGGCAGTCATCGGCAAAATGAGTACCCTTTTTCTTCTTGCATATGAAGAATAAATGTTCTAAAATAGGTGGGTAGCATAGATAGTGGTGTACCTTATAAGAAGGACCGTTCATGATTCGCGCTCATAAAATCCGCCTGAATCCCACTCCTGAGCAAGCCAACTACTTTGCCAGGGCCGCAGGAACCAGCCGCTTCGTGTGGAACTGGGCTCTTGCGGAATGGAATCGGCAGTATGCAGCAGGCGAGAAACCCACAGCGCTCAAGCTCAAAAAGCAGTTCAATGCAATCAGACGGGAGCACTTCCCCTGGACCTGGGAAGTGACCAAAAACGCCTCCGATCAACCCTTTCTGGACCTGGGCAAAGCGTTCACAGCGTTCTTTGAGGGGTTAAAAAACGGGAAAAGGAAAGGTCGTCCCAAGTTCAAAAGCAAGAAGCGAAGCAAGGCCAGTTTCTACCTCGCCAATGATCAATGCGAGCTTGGGGATCATCGCATCTGGATCCCCAAGCTGGGATGGGTGAATATGGCGGAGAACCTGCGCTTCCAAGGCAAGGTGACAGGCGCACGGATCACGAAAACGGCAGATTGGTGGTTTGTTTCCCTGTCAGTTGAGATGCCAGATCGAAGGCAGAGTGCGAGATCTGCCGCTATTGGCATCGATGTTGGTTTGAACAGACTGGCCACCTTGAGTACGGGCGAGGGATACGAAAACCAAGCATTCCTGCGAACGGCACTCAAAAAGCTGCGACAGGCAAACAAACGGTCGCATCGACGGGTCAAAGGCTCAAAGAATCGTGAGAAAGCGCGTCGTCAGGTCGCACGACTGCATTACCGCATTACGTGTCTACGCGATGATGTGCTCCACAAGTTGACCACTCGCCTAGCGGAGTGCTATGGTATGGTAGGGATTGAAGACCTCAACCTCAAGGGATTGTTGAAGAATCGCAAGCTCGCTCGCTCGTTCTCTGACGCCGCATTAGGAAAGTTCTTGGACCTGCTCACGAGCAAGGTTGAGCAGCGTGGTGGGCAGATCATTAAGGTAGGGCGCTTCTTCCCATCGAGTAAGACCTGCCACTCGTGCGGCTGGAAATGGGAAGCGATGGAGCTTGCGGATCGCGTGTTCCTGTGCCAGAACAAGCGCTGTGCCTATTATCAGTTTGCGCAGGATCGTGACCACAATGCAGCCCTTAATCTACTTACTGAAGCCCAACGCTTGATCGGGCTGATTGATCAAGCCGTCGACGGTATTGGCTCAGACGACGACGTAAACTTGGCTGCGGACGCGGGGTAAGACCAAAAATGCCCCTGGTATTGAGGCACCTACGGATGAAACAGCAACAACGAAAGCTGTGGTGAATCTCTGCTTGCAGATGTTTTACTACAGTAATTGGAGCAGAATGAGGACACGCACGATGCTAAAATTTGACCGCCAGGGTCTGATACCCACCGTCATCCAGGATGAAGCTACAGGTGAAGTGCTTATGGTAGCTTTCATGAACGATGAAGCCCTAAAGCTGACTCGGAATTTGGGCTATACCCATTTTTTCAGTCGTTCGCGAAATGCGATCTGGCGCAAGGGGGAACAATCGGGTAATGTTCAGGAAGTGCGGGATATTTTCGTGAACTGTGAGGAGAATAGTTTGCTCATTCGGGTCATACAACATGGTGAAGCAGCATGCCATGAGGGATATCGGAGTTGCTATTACCGCCGTCTGCTACCAGATAATTCTTATGAAACTGTTGCTGAGCGAATCTTTGATCCAGATAGTGTCTATACTCATTCCCAAACCCCACAAGCAAGAGCCCAACAAAGTATAGAGTTAGAAAAAAAGTTGCGCCATTTGTATGGTGCCTATCTCTATTTACGAGATCACGATTTGAGTGAGGAATCGAATACATCTCGCTTGCTACAAGAGCACAGTCAGAGTTACCTGGTTTCACGGTTAGGAGATGAATTGCAAGAGTTGGCTAATGTGCAAAGTGGTGAACACTTCCATGTCGACCGTCAATCCGATACTACACTTGAAGGGAGTCAGGTGGGATACTGGTTGTTACTGTTGGCAGCAGTCAAGAAAATACGATACGATGAATTCAGGCCACACGAGGCAGTTTTAGATGGATACTATGATCAGCACGACTCAGGATGGTCCTTAGAACAACGCCAAAATTGTTTGAATCTACTTATTACGAACGAGCCTACCATGATTGCGCAGGGATTGAGGATTGGTTTTGCTTTGATAGGCTGGGCATGCGCTGAGGCTCAAGTGAATCCCCTGGATCCAGCCGAATTTGACCTGGCACAAATGCGCCGTAAAGGTTTGGTCGGACAAGAATAAAGACACGCTGTCACTTCTTTAAAGACATTCTGTAATGCTACTGTGCAGCCACTGCTACGCAGTCCGTAGAATGAGAGCAATATATGATCCACTTTTATGAATTATCGACGATGAATGCTTCTCAACGATTACGTCTGATACGTCGTGCAGAATTACAGATTGACGAACTTACTGGGCGAGTACGACCCATCATCCAGGCTGTACGCGAGCGAGGTGATGAGGCACTCATTGAATTTACAGCACGCTTTGACCATGTTCAACTTTCACCTGATCGGTTACGAGTTGAACAGGATGAAATTGATCAAGCTCACACATTACTTGATCCATCAGTGCGTGAAGCCATTGAACATGCTATTCGAAATGTTCGCACGTTCCATGAAAGACAATTGCCACATGAGCAATGGTTCACAGAAGTCGAACCAGGTGTTATAGCTGGCGAAAAGATAACCGCAATATCTTCTGTAGGTCTTTATGTACCAAGAGGAAAAGGTGCCTTTCCCTCAGTAATGTATATGCTAGCGACCCCTGCCAAAATTGCAGGAGTACCTCGTATCGTAGTCTGTACACCTCCTGGACCAGACGGAACAGTCGATCCTGCTTCGCTCGTGGCTGCTGATTTATGCGGTGTGCATGAAATATATCGCATCGGGGGAGCGCAGGCCATTGCGGCACTTGCTTACGGCACAAATACTATCAGACGAGTTCATAAATTAACAGGTCCAGGGAGTGGCTACGTAGCTGCTGCCAAAAGGTTGTTATATGGAACGGTAGATGTGGGTTTACCTGCCGGTCCAAGTGAATCTATCACACTAGCTGATGAAAGCGCCGATCCTGAACTACTTGCAAGAGATTTGTTGATCGAGGGTGAACATGGCCCAGATTCATCTAGCTTGTTGGTGACCGATAGTCGTCCACTCGCTGAAGCAGTGATGAGCGCGCTACCTGAAAAAATGGCTGCGCTACCTGATTGGCGGCAGGATTTTGTCCGTACGGTATTTGAGGCGCCAGAAGGAACAGGTGGTATAGTTTTGGCCGCAAATATGGATGAAGCTCTTGAGTTTATCAATGAATATGCCCCCGAACATCTCGAAGTACAGGTACGCGAGCCATTCGCACTGCTACCCGAATTGAAGAACGCTGGCGAAATATTGATTGGACAATATACACCATACTGTACAGGGAACTATTGCGTTGGGACAAATGACTGCCTGCCAACAGGTGGCTTTGCGCACACTTTCTCCTGTACCACTGTATTTGATTTCCTTAAGCGAACAGGCATTGCTTACGTGACAAAAGAAGGCTACACATCGTTAAGCGAAACAACACGTCGTCTTGCAGAATTCGAAGGCTTTCCTGCGCACGCTAATGCGGTCACAAACAGGTTTCGCTAAAATGTGATAAGATTTTGGGAAACACTGCTGATATGCATTCTAAAGAGGAAGAATATGGCCGTTTCTCTCATAGTTGTAGATTATAGCCGTCCCACCCATCCAATATTTTTACAGGAACCTCGGATTGGCAACGTCCATAGCATATTTAACAAGGCCACAAACATCACTTTAGATGGAACCATGCTGGCTTTACTCAGTGATGAATTGCCTCGCATGCCAAACAGCGTGCGGCTACGATCAGATGTAACATATAAGTTATTGCCAAACTTGAAACCTGGTATGGAAGTCTGCGTTGGTAACTATTCATTAGTTATACCTACCTGCAACTTCTCACTTCAACTTTCTGATACACCTTTATGGGAACCAAGACCAGATGTAAATTCTTACCAGTGGAACCGTGAAACGGTAGCACAACATACTCGCATGCTTACTCAATTTCTTGCAAATAAGCAGCCTCAAGGAGGACTAACTCCTCTGGTTGGACCATTATTTCTGGATCAATCGCTTCAAGAAACTCCTCTTTCACGAATGGCTATGCCCAATCTGCGATTGCTCGCCCAGGCAAGTTGGTGGCAGAATTTGGAAGGTATTGAAGAAGCCACACGTGGATTGGCTGGTTTAGGACCCGGCCTCACCCCATCTGGAGATGATGTACTTGGGGGTTTTGCAGCTATTATGGCGTTGCTAAGCACACAACTTAGCGCAGACTCTATACCCCGCAAACATATTGCTTCAAAAATTGCCTCGGTGGCAAAACCTCGTACTACAAAATTAAGTGGCCTTTTGCTAGAATTTGCGTCCCGAGGTGAAGTGTCAGAACAACTTGGCACGTTACTGCTGACTTTGATGCTTCCTGCTGAAGAATTTGAGACTGTGCTCAAAGCCGCTGATCATGTCCTGGCTTTTGGTGCCAGCTCCGGTGGTGATACCTTGTTGGGTATCTTGCTTGGCTTGCGAGCACTAGAAGGTAAAATCGATTAAATTGGAGGTTATCCATGGTCATCCGAGCGCTGCTCAAGCCGAATACGTACTATGATTCGATCACTTTGATGTCTGTAGCCCAGGCAGCTAAAGATCTGCCTGGAGTTGAAGACATCGGAGCTGTCATGGCAACAGAAGTGAACCTTGAGTTGCTGCTCAATGCCACCTTGATGCCTATTGCATTTCTTGCCGAACAGCAGGCGCCACCAGGCTCCGAGGATCTACTGATAGTGGTGAGAGCAATCGATGAGGCACATGCACAGGCTGCGCTGGCCGTCGCAGAAGAACGACTGACCTCACGAGGCGATCGTGGCAACCTAAGCACTGGTGAAATGCTGCCAGCACGTTCATTGGAGATGGCGCTAAAACGCGATGAAGCAGCGAACCTGGCAGTAATTTCCGTTACAGGTGAGCATGCCGGGTTGGAAGCAGAGCAGGCGCTACGAAACGGAATGCATGTCTTCCTTTTCAGTGATAATGTGCCTGTTGAACAGGAGAAGCGTCTGAAAGCTCTGGCTATTAGCAAAGGTCTCCTACTGATGGGTCCAGATTGTGGTACAGCAATCATTAACGGTATCGGGCTTGGTTTTAGTAACGTCGTATCACGCGGCTCTATAGGTATCGTTGGAGCATCGGGCACTGGTATGCAGCAGCTAATCTGCCTGATAGCCGCAGCAGGGATGGGCATATCCCAGGCCATTGGCACCGGAGGTCGCGATTTGTCTGAAGCCATAGGCGGTGTTATGATGCGTCGCGGACTTGAATTGCTGGCTGGCGATGAACAAACAGAAGTGATCATCCTTGTCTCCAAACCACCGGCTGAGCGAGTAGCTCGCGAAATTCTGGCAGCTGCTCAGATAATGAAACCTGTAGTGGTTGTCTTCCTTGGTGCTGATCCGGAAAGGTTCGCTTCAGTAGCTGGAAATGCACACATGGCAAGGACGTTGACCGGGGGTGCTGAATTGGCTGTCTCACTGGCAGGAGGTGATCGCAGGCGTATACCTGGCAAAGATGCACTCTACAAATATGATTTGCCAAAGGAGCGCGCGAAACTGGCTTCATCGCAACGCTATATCCGTGCACTCTATTCCGGTGGCACGCTGTGTGACGAAGCAATGCTGCTGCTTAGCGAGCGACTTGGACCAATTGCTTCCAATATTCCTCTTCGTCCTGAATGGACTTTGGCGGTAGGAGAGACATTTCGCGGCCACACAGCGCTGGACCTGGGTTCCGACGAATTTACACGTGGACGGCCTCACCCGATGATTGATCCAACAATAAGTTTGCAGTACCTGGCCAGTGCGGCAGATGATCCGCAAACAGCAGTAATTTTGCTTGATATCGTACTGGGTTTCTGCGCACAGCAAAATCCAGCTTCTGTGTATTCACCAGCCATCATCCAGGCACGTGAGAAAGCCAAAGTAGCAGGACGATCGCTGCCAGTGATCATCTCGTTGTGCGGCACCGAGGGCGATCCACAACGACTCTCGATGCAGCGCACAGCGCTCGAGGCTGCTGGTGCTATGGTCTATGAAAGCAATGAGATGGCCGCACGCGCTGCAGCGTTATTGGTGAGCGACTCTATTCATCAAGCATAGGAGGTCATTTATGAGTGATACACTCGATCCTGGTTTATTTAACACTCCATTGCACATCATAAATGTCGGAGCTGACCTTTTTGCAGATCCGCTTGCTTTTCAGGGCACGCTGCTAACCAGGGTTGCCTGGCAGCCCGCTGCAGGCAACACCGATGCTGCATTGAGCCTGCTGCTAGGTGAAGAACGAGTAGATCGTGCCAACCAGGAGGCAGTACAGCGCATGATTACCGCACGTCCTCGCCTGGTGGATGTACGCCCGGCCCACGAGGTGATTCCAGGAATGCATAAGCAACTGCTACTGCATGCAGGCCCCCCAATTACCTGGGAACGCATGTCAGGTCCCTTACGAGGCGCAATCATTGGCGCCTTGCTTTATGAAGGGCTTGCATCGGACCATGCGACAGCAGAGCAGTTAGCGGTGAGCGGTGAAATTGCTTTCGCGCCATGTCATCACCACAACGCAGTCGGGCCAATGGCAGGTCTCATTTCTGCTTCTATGCCGGTATTGGTTATAGAAGAGCCTATTCATGGACACCAGACGTTCAGCACACTAAATGAGGGGTTGGGCAAGGTATTGCGTTACGGCGCCAACAGCCCCGAGGTCCTGGCAAAGTTGGTTTGGATTGAGCAAGTGCTTGGGCAAGCGCTGGCTCGAGCGGTGCGGGCTACAGGTGGCCTGGAAGTAAAGCCCATTACAGCACAAGCCCTGCAAATGGGCGACGAGTTACACAATCGCAACAAGGCAGCCACTTCTCTCTTTTTTCGTGAGATCGCCGCATACCTGGTTGAAACTGGAAACTCGATTGAGGAGACAGCCAGTGTGTTGCGCTATATCCACGGCAATGACTTTTTTTATCTGAACCTCTCGATGGCAGCATGTAAGGCGGTAACGCTGGCGGCGCATGGCATTCCTTTCAGCAGTGTTGTAACTACCATGGCGCGCAATGGCACGGACTTCGGCATTCGCGTGAGCGGATTGGGCGAAAGCTGGTATGTTGGTCCAGCGCAGAAAGTTAAGGGATTGTATTTTAGTGGCTACTCAGAGGAAGATGCGAACCCGGATATCGGCGATAGCACTATTTCGGAGACAGCAGGTATTGGAGCTTTCGCGATGGCTACTGCTCCAGCGATTGTGCAGTTCATTGGTGGGACACCTGCCGATGCGTTACAGTATACTCTGGAAATGTACGATATTACGGTGACCGAAGACAGTCAATATCAACTACCACCATTGAGTTTCCGTGGGACACCAATCGGCATTGATATCAGGCAGGTAGTACGCCAGAATCTATTGCCTATTATCAACACCGGCATTGCTCATCGCTTGCCAGGTGTTGGCCAGGTGGGCGCTGGTATTGTGCGCCCACCAATGGAGTGCTTTGTTGCTGCTTTACGCGAGTTGGCGAGAAATATTCAGAATTAAGCATAGGATGCTATCACTACTCTCAAACATATTAAATATTGGTGGGCATGAAATATCAAGCTATATCCACACGCAAGACAATAGCTGCGCCCGTATCGCCTGCCGCGCATCCGGCGAAAAGGCCATAGCCACCATCAAGCAAGACTAGCTCTTCGATCAACTCTATAATCAAGCGCATGCCGGTTGGCCCCTGGGGATGTCCAAATATCAGCGATGAGCCATAATTGTTGAAAGCATCTAGCGAGATGCCCATCTCACGAGCAAAATAAATATCATTGACCGCGAACGGATTGTGTGTTTTAATACTTTTAACTTTCGTGAGATCAATTTCAGCCCTTTCAAGAGCCTGTCGTGCGGCAGGCACCGTTGCCTGAGCCATAAAACCTTTTTTCGCTCGAGCCTGTCCAAAAGAGAGAATTTGGACAGTTACCCCCGAATCACGGCTCAGTGCTCGGGCCCGCTCTTTTGACGTCAACACCATGCCACAATTTCCATCCGCCGGGTGAGTCTGAGAACCAAAACTAACGGTACCATCTTCTTTCAAAGGTCGCAGGCAGGATAATCCCTCCGCTGTGGTTTTATATATTCCTTCATCATCTAATACCGTTGTTATTACTTTACGTCCTGAAGCATCCTTGATCTCTAAGGGAGAAACCATATAGCGTCTGTGAAAAGCTGCATCTTCCTTCAGCGCCTCCTGGTATTGTTGAAAACGTAACAAAGTCACTGTGTTTTGCTCTTCCCATGTGATTTTTGACTCATGTGCTACGTTTTCCGCTGTCTCGATCATGGCGTTTGTGGCAAATGGATCAAAGTTGAAATTATCCCATACCCAGTCTTCGCTTTCACCTTTTCCACCAGGACCAGAAGGATTGGGGTAAAAGATATGCGGTCCATTGCTGGTCTTATCACAAGTGATTGCCAGAATGCAACGGTCCGTGTCTGATTCTAACTCGTAGGCAACACTTCCTATTACTCTCGCTGAAGTTGCACAGGCTTGATTGATTGTAGGGCCGGAGACGGTTGGTGCCCCAATAAGCCCGGCTAGCCAGGGAGCACCGTAGAAACTGTGCTCAGCTGGTATCGTCATACCGAGAAAGAGTGTATCAAATATCTCAGGCGTAATATCGCGTTCACGCAAGGCATTCCTGGCTACATCTGCCGCGAATAACATTGGATGAAGATTGGCAAAATTACCCTGCCAGCGCGCAAATGGTGTTGACCAGTAACCACTATACGGTATGAAAACATGATCGAACCTCATGAACTATCCCCGTTTCTTGTTGGCTGATGCTTTAGCGCGTAATCCAGCAAATCTAAAATCCGCTTAGGGTCTTCATGCAAATAGCCAAATGCCATATTGCAATCGTTGCAGAGAAGCCCACGCACTGTTCCAGTCACATGATCATGGTCAATGAATAATCTAGGTGGTGTATTTGCTCTACGACTACGACCATTGGCAAGCGATGGTGGATTCCCGCAACAAGCACAAACTCCATTCTGCGCTAACGCCATAGCATTAAAATCGGTCACGCCGAATCCATTATAATTATAGCGCATATGCCAGTCTCGCATCTTGTCATGGTTATATCTGTCTCTGACATACTGCTTCATACACTCTTTACATCGTGCCGAGCGTCTTCTACGCTCAGACTCATAGAACTTCTCAGGGTCAGTCTCGTCACATGTTTGGCATTTCATACTCACACCTCTTTATACTTCTGTTCTTTTGCAGGTGTGCAGAAATGGAATGCAGACGCTCTGTATGGGGTACGAGGGCACTGACAGCTGAATTACTTAGAGGGATGTAGCAAA
The DNA here is from genome assembly GCA_035568795.1 of Ktedonobacteraceae bacterium. Taxonomy (GTDB): domain Bacteria; phylum Chloroflexota; class Ktedonobacteria; order Ktedonobacterales; family Ktedonobacteraceae; genus DATMNR01. Next base: position 1,577 of record DATMNR010000447.1, on the reverse strand, counting down.
CGACTCGTCCTCGGGGCGTCAGGTCACCTTTCTACGCAGTCACAGCTTCCAGAAAATTTGGGGGCTAAAAAACAGGGCGAGCGTGTTTGGGAATGTTCGAGCGTAGCATCCGTATGTGTACACGATTACGGGCCAGGATGTTGGGAAACTCTTCCTCTTTTTATGGCATTGTACTGGTGGGTCATCATAAAATCTACGCCGCTTTGCTATTCCACCCATACGTCATTCGCAAGGCTTCCAGCGATTTCACTAGAACGGGTGAAGTTGGTTCTGGTTCAGACTCATCCACAGGGTGATACCTACCAGCCAACTCGCACGACAATATCAGGTAGCAAAACTTGATTGAATTGCATGAAACAGTTCTCTCCCTCACCTTAACAGCTTCGTTCAAAGAGTTACAGAGTCACTTTCTCAAGCTACCAGACTCTAGTTTTCTATCTGATCTATATTCTATGCACGTATTGAAAGGAGGGTCAACAAGAAGATTTATTCTGCCAGAGAGGGTATCTACAAGCACAACCGCTACATCTTTATACGTTTGAATCGATATAGGCTTTATATGTATGAAAATTTCTTTGAATTTCGGCCATACTATCTCCACCGAATTTCTCTAACCATGCATCGATGAGTATGATAGCCAGCATCGCCTCACCAACTACCCCCGCGGCAGGCACAACACATACATCACTTCGTTCGTAACGTCCCTTACTTACATTTTCATGCGTTCGGATGTCAACAGTGGGTAACGGATGGGCAAGAGTAGATATTGGCTTTACGGCAGCCCTGACGACTATTGGAGCTCCATTGCTCATTCCACCCTCTATTCCTCCAGCATTATTCGTAAGATGCTGCCAACCTTGTTCGTCACTCCATTGAACAACATCATGTACCTGGGAACCCGGTAAGGCACTCGACTCAAAACCTCCTCCAATCTCTACGCCTTTAACCGATGGAATGCTCATAAGTGCCATTGCCAACTTTGAACTGAGGCGGCGATCCCACTGACTATAGCTACCCAAGCCTATAGGAACTCCCGTAGCTACAACCTCAAATACTCCACCGCAGGTTTCTCCCTGAGATTTACACTCCTGTATATAATTGATCATTTGCTTCTCCAGATCGCTGTCTCCACAGCGCATTGGAGATTGTTCAACTTGCTCCCAGTATGCTGCTGCAAAATTACTTGAAACTGCACTTCGCTGTGTATTCTTATCACCAACTGGTCCAACAGAGAGAACATGGCTATGTATCTCAATGCCAAATTCTTTCAAGAATGTCAGGCATACAGCACCTACAGCTACGCGTGCAGCAGTTTCACGGGCGCTGGATCGTTCAATCACATTGCGGATATCATCATGTCCATACTTGATTACACCTGCAAAATCTGCATGGCCTGGACGAGCTAGTGTAACAGCTTCTACTGGCTCATCCACCGGTGTAGCGCTCATCTTAATCTGCCAGTTTTCCCAATCTCTGTTATTAATTTCAAGAGTAACAGGTGAACCAAGTGTTAGTCCATGACGCAGTCCTGAGCGAAAAATTACTTGATCTTTCTCAATCTTCATTCTCCCACCACG
>DATMNR010000446.1:0-3745 GCA_035568795.1 Ktedonobacteraceae bacterium | reverse complement strand
GTGATAAAGGACCTTGCAACAGTGGAGAGTTGAGCCAGAGCGCAGAGGCTATCATGCCACCAATCATTGCTATGATGCCTGCCGGGTTTACTCCTCCCCGGTACCAGTAAGGCCCACCTAGGCGGGTGAGCAATCCAGCGGCATTATATGTGTCGCGACGCATCCAGGCATCTGTAAGGTAAATGCCACACCAGGGGGCAAGGAATATGATTAGCAAAGCTAGAAACTGACCATATAATGTGTTGAAATCGGAGTTAAAGATGGCAATAGCAGCCAGCACCATACAAATCACCATATCTATCAGTGTCGCTTGCCAGCGCCTGATCGATATCCCCATTATCTGTAAGGTTAGACCAGATGAATACAGGTCGATACCGTTCACAGCTAGCAGATTGAAGAAAAGCACCAGTAAATACGGTGCCAGGAACCAGGCGGGAAGAGCCGAAGGCAAGCCAGAAATTGGATCAGATGCGCTAGGCAATTGTGCAGCTACCGCAGCACCCAATATCTCAAGGAGCACCGCCGGGATCATTCCACCAAGTGATGCATACCAGAAGATTGCCCAGGGTTTTGCATTTTCGGGAAGATAGCGTGAGTAATCACTTCCTGTATTCGCCCACGAGAGACCACCTGCCGAAACCATCAACGCAATACCCACGGTAATGGTGGAGAATGTCCCTGCTTGACCTCCGGTAAGTTGTGCCTTGCCTGATATGAAGATAGCTACAAGTACAAAGAAGACAACGAACACATAGGCCAGGTACTTCTGTACAATCATGATCGTTGCGTGTCCCAGTATGGGAACAAATGCTTGTAGTGTCGCCACAAGCAGTATCACAACAACCTTGAACCAGTCCGAATCGGCAAAGGACCAGCCCAACGTATGAAAAAGAGTGAGCAAGGCAATCACTGCCAGAGCCAGTCCCGACCCTTCGAACCCAACCAATGTGAGCCAGTTAAAGAACGCCAGCACTCTTCCTCCATTTGGTCCAAATGCGGCACGATTGATAGCGAAGGTTGCTGTGCCGGTACGCGGGCCTTGAAGGCTGGTGAGACCGAGTAGAAAAAATGCGAGGTTCCCGACAAGTATCACCACGACACTCTGTAGAAAATTAAGGCCGAGAGAAATAACGATCGCCCCGTTGATAATATAGAATACATTCGTATTCGTACCCAGCCACATGAAAAATAAATCGCGGGGACGTCCATGACGTTCGCTCGCGGGTACCAAATCAATACCACGCTGTTCAACGACACCGGCTTGCGTATCATGAGGTGTGCTCATCCGTTTTGCTCCTTCTGTAGCTGCTGTAATTCTTGGAGTGGAGGAATACGTTCAATCATTCCTGGTTCAAGATGCTCCCAGACAACTCGTCCCGGCTGATGTCCATGTTCAGCCGGTATTACAATGTTTCGAGTTGGTGTGGCTATAAGATCAACATGTGTGTCGAATTCAGAACCGACAAGATCAAGATCAACAACCTGGCAGTCATGTACGGCACATACCACGAGTGGATCCTTGGTCAGACATCGTGTTTCTGAGAACATGGCCCACTCCAGATCAAAATAGCCATGGCCCTTACCAAAGCGAATACCATTTGTGCTAATTGCTGCGGCTCCGGTCACAAGCAAATCAAATCTGCCCAGCGCAGTCAGCTCGATAAGACCCATAGGCTTACCGAATCGGTCCATCCCATCAAGCGTTGAAGCCCAACCATACCTCTCAGCAGGAATGAGCGATGGATCGATGTAGAGAAAACTGCGCGCGATCCCGTAGGTTGACATCACGAACCGCTTGCCATCTTCCATAGCAATGCGACGTAGTTCTTCCAGATTATTATCCGGTGTAATGAACATCAATTTGCTAGCCTGCCAGGCAGGTAAAGCTCGAATTCGTTGCGCGCAGACATCTGATCCTTCGTAATCGGCGATGAACTCAGCGAAGTTCCAATGAAAGCGGGAATCTGGACGGGCTACATACCTGAGGTCATTCCAAACTCGTTGTCGTATAACCTGTTTGGATGGCGGTTCATGGTTTTCTGCTACCACTGCTCACCTCCTAAGGAACTTTTATAAGCTACTATAAGCGAAGCGAAACTGGTAAAGAACGAGGTCGTGCTGAACCTCTGTGTTGAGCACGACCTCAATATCATTCTCAGGCACACATGGCCCAAGTCATACACTAATTAAAGAAACCTCTTACCCATGCATCGTAAAAAGTATGGAGCTGAATATTGTGTAATCCTATTGTAATTGTTTACGGAAGCGTACCATAGAATGTCTACTAGTTTCCAATGTTTTCCATTGCGTGGATTAAAGCTGAGCAATTCCGACTCCAGGTAACTTATTATACAGCGATTGGGAGTTGGACATTGAACTGTGAGCCTTCGCCTGGAATGCCTTTGCTCTCGACCCAGATTTTCCCATCCATGGCTTCAACAAGACGGTGGGATATATATAAACCCAGCCCTGAGCCGCGTACAGAACTGTTGAGATCCTGGTCTAGCCGCACAAAACGTTGGAAGAGACGATCTTTATCTTGCTCAGCAATACCTTTGCCTCGATCAATAACACTCACAATGACGCCCGGCACAGGAAAATTAACAAGCCGTGCCGAGAAAGCAATAGGTGTTGTTGGTGGCGAATATTTTAAGGCATTGACGCTTAGATTGAGCAAAACCTGCCTGAAGCGTACTGGATCAGCTCGCACTTTAAGTGAAGCTGGAATGCTAATCCCCACATTTCGATGCTCATGCGTCAACTGTGGCTCAATCAGAGAAATAACATTTTGTACCTCTTCAAGTACATGCACGCACTCCAATTGAGCAGGGCGTATGCCTGCATCAATCTCCAAACGACTGGCATCCATCACGTTGTTGAGCAACAACACCAGTTCCTCGCAGGCATGTTCGGCCTTGAGTAGAAATTCTTGTTGTTGCTCACCTGACACAGAATTACCAAATTGAACAAGTATTTCGAGATAGCCTTGAACCGCTGTCAGAGGCGTACGTAATTCGTGAGAGGCCGTTATCATGAACTGGTCTTTGAGTTTGTCCAACTCCTGCAGGCGTTCGTGAGTGTCTCGCAATTCGTCATATAGTTGCGTGCGTTCAATTGCTATCTTTTCTTGCTCAGCATATGCTTTAGATAGAGCCTCAAGTAGCCTGTTGTTCTCTCTTATCGCCAACCAGGAGCGGATAGCGACAAGCACACCAACAATAGCAGTCAGCACTATCAGGAAGAGTGAACCCGGTTGATTCATCCGTAAAGCTCGAACGGAGTCATAGATGGTTAGAGCCAGTAAGATTGCTAGAGGAAGATAAATCAGAGTGCCCTGTGTAAATCGCCAACGGCGACTTCCTACTTCACTTTGAACTGGTTTTCTGATTGCTAATTGCTTTGCTGTCTGTGTAGGAAATTCTTGCTTATTATAAGCGCGCTTAAAAAGTGCAGTATATTGGTACAATCCTGAAAGACCCATTAACAAGAATCCCAGGTACCAGAAAGGATCGATCAAGAAGATAATATTATCATATGTGCCGATGGCTGAGGTAAATGCGTAACCTGTATCAGCCCAGATGTTACAGAAGATACCTGCGCCTAAGAGAAGCAGGGATGGGTATAAAATACGATCAGGCCGTCGAAAAAAGAGCAGCACAATAGCAAGAATCAGAAGCATATCCCAGACTGGATAGGCTACCGACACAAAGAGTTGTGATTGTGTGACATCAGACTCTACCTGTAC
>DATMNR010000445.1:0-3664 GCA_035568795.1 Ktedonobacteraceae bacterium | reverse complement strand
ATATAGGCCAGGACGTGATTTCTCTGCCTTTCGGATTCACATATCTGACGCGCACTGCATTGTGCCCGCACTTAGGACACTGCTTTGGGTCTTCCATCATTATTCTCCGCTTGATCTGCAATAAGGGAAATACAAAAGATTTATTGTTCCCACTTCTGAGAAGTGTCATCACAATAATTCTAAACTAACGCAAGCCTTATTACAAGCATAATACGCTACATATTCAGTGCTTCTCAAAAGTAATTTCTTTCATGTTATTTTCATAATTGACACGTATACTTTAAGCCTCTTTGTTCGTATGTAATGAAGTATTAGAACATGTTATGGAGCAGAATGTGCGAATTTTAATTGCAGAAGACGATCCACATCTTGGACCAAGTCTAAAAAAGGGATTGGAAGATAATCATTATGCAGTTGACCTTGTCACTGATGGTGAAGAAGCGATCTCGTTGGCACTTGCAGTCGCATATAACCTTATCATACTGGACATTTTACTGCCGCGAATGGATGGTTTTGAGATCTGTCGTCAGCTGCGTAACCAGAAACGATTAACACCTATTTTATTTCTGACAGCATTGAGCGGAGTAGATCATCGAGTGACAGGTCTGGATATTGGAGCTGACGATTACTTGACAAAGCCTTTTGCTTTTCGGGAACTAGAGGCACGCGTGCGAGCACTTTTACGCCGCGAGGGGCCTTCAAAAACAACGGAATTGCACTTCATGGATATTACCCTTGAAACACGCACACACGAAGTCAAACGAGGTGAACGTCAAATTAGCCTTACCAGCAAAGAATATAGTTTGCTGGAATTACTCATGAGTAATCCCGGCCTGGTATTGAGCCGAGATATGATCGCTGAACACATGTGGAATATTGACGCAGAACACCTCTCGAACGTCATTGACGTGTATATTCGTTATCTGCGACGCAAACTCTGTGAGAATGGTGAACCAGATGTAATCTCAACTATTCGAGGCTTTGGATATCAACTCAAGGAACCTTGATATGAGCAAACTTTTACGCCATGTACGACCTCCAGGTATGCGAATCCAATTGACACTCTGGTTCATAGCAGCCTTTAGTGTATTGATGCTGCTCTTTGGCGCGGTTTTTTATATAAACTTACGGACATCGCTACAGACGAATTTTGATTCGTCGTTACAATTACGCACACAACAAATTGCTGCCGGTATTAATGAAGATAAAGGCACCATCACCATTCATGATGTGACTGGAGCACTACCCGGATTGACCGATCCCGATGCAGCTACAGACAACGCGACATCGAAGTCAAATCCTCAAACAACCAGCACTACAACAGCCAATCCCGCTATGCCAGAGAAGACGAACACGGATGTCAATCTAGGAGCGCTCGTACGTATTTTGAATATGCGGGGAGATGTAGTATATATTACACCTGCTTTTCTCGCTCTAAATATCCCTATTATGAGTGTGACACAACCGCTGCATGGCAATACATGGAAAGGTACAGTCACAGCAAAAAATGGACAAACAGTGCGTCTCTACAGCACTGCCCTGGCTGAGAATGGAACCGTCTACGGTGTCGTGCAGGTAGGAGAATCACTCGCTCCATTAGGAAATACTCTGCGGAGTGTAGCTATCGAATTACTACTTATTGTGCCGTTTGTCCTGATCTTAGGAGCACTTGGCAGCTACTGGTTAGCCGCGCATGCATTTATGCCAATTGACCGCTTAACCCGTATTGCCAGACGTATCGAAGCGGGTGATCTACACGAGCGGGTACCCGTACCGCGTAGTAAAGACGAGATTCAAAGCCTCGCACTAACTTTCAATGAAATGATTGAACGATTAGATAAGGCTTTTACGCGCCAGCGTCGTTTCGTGGCAGATGCTTCGCACGAATTACGAACGCCAGTTGCAGCAATACGCAGCATGACAGATGTTGTGCTGGCGCAGAGCACACCGATTGAAAAAGAAGAATACGTAACGGTACTACGAGATGTGAACGCCGAAGCTGAGAGACTCAGCCATTTGATCAATGGCTTGCTTCTATTGGCACGTAGCGATGAAAATCAGGTACTATTCGAGCACGAACTGGTACGCCTGGATCTACTGGCCGCCGATGTAGCTGCAACTATAGAGCCATTAGCCACAGAACGGGGTATCTCTTTAGAGATTGTCGCAAAGCAACCTACAATAGTCATGGGAGATGAAGTTCGGCTCATCCAGGTGATTATGAACCTCTTAGATAATGCAGTTACCTATTCCAATAATGGTAGCAAGGTGAGGCTAGAAGTAAAGATAGAGCTAAATAGAGCGCTCATGATTGTGAGTGACACCGGCATTGGAATAGCAAAGGATTACCTGGATCATATATTTGAACGGTTCTACAGGGTTGACCCTGCACGGTCGAGAGCTACCGGCAGTACAGGGTTGGGGTTGGCAATTGTTGATTGGATTGTGCGCGCACATGATGGCAGTATAACTGTCAAGAGTGAAATCGGAAGGGGAACTACTTTCACTGTGGTACTCCCGGTAGTTAAAAGATCAGCATAATAGATAAATTCTTTTTAACCTCTCACTATTTTCAATGGTGTGTGATAATTTCATTGAATTTTCATATAAGCCCTGTATACTCTTGATGAACAAATTTTAAAACACGTTACTCTGTCCATAAAGGAAGTACATTTTATGAAACAAACCAATAATTCAAAAAATAAGACGAATGTGATGGGAGGCCAGAGAAATCTTCCAGCTTCAACGAAAGCCGCTCCGACATCACAGCACTTACATACTTCCAATGCCAGTTCGTCATCTACAGACCAGGAATCAAGGTGGAAAGGATTACGTTTTTCAGAAAGAGTATTGCTACCTTTACGGCTGTTTCTCGGTATTACATTCGTCTACGCTGGTATCCAGAAATTGACTGATCCGCAATTCTTCAATCCCACAGCAACGGGATTTATTGGTAAACAGATCCTGGCGTTTGCGCATGGATCACCCATACACAGCATTTTATTGCATGTCGCGTTACCTCATGCTGTATTCTTTGGTGCTGTTATTGCTCTTGGTGAGATAGCGATCGGTATCGGGACATTAGTGGGATTCCTTTTCCGTCCCGCTGCTTTCTTTGGCATGCTGCTCAGCTTGATGTTTTTCTTGTCAGCTAGCTGGCATGTATATCCGTATTTTTACGGTGCTGATATCGTGTTCTTTTTCGCATGGACCCCACTACTGTTAGCCGGCCCTCTCGGCAGTGGTTTACCTTCTCTAGACACAGTACTTGTTCGACGAATTCTAATGGACATGCCACCCGACTTAAGAAGAGGGATGGCACCTGTATTCAATTTCTTCTTAGGGGTCGGAGATGTAGTCGAGAAACAAAACGTTCCACTCGAAGAGATGCCCACGCAAGCTGTAAACAGGGTAAACGGGCAGGGAACACAATATAATAGCAAAGTAAGCGGGTATCCACAGGGGGTTCCTCAAAACATCATGAGCGGTCAGGGAAGGCAGGGTAATGTCTACGGCAATTCACACCCACAGAAACAAGTAAACTATAGAGGAAGAAATGCAACTATTCGACGAACGCAAGAGAACAGGCGCAATTTCCTGTGGGGATTAGTAGCTGGGGGTCTGGGCATGCTCGGGATTACAGTTGCAGGACGAGCTATTCTAT
>DATMNR010000444.1:0-8492 GCA_035568795.1 Ktedonobacteraceae bacterium | reverse complement strand
AGTTGATTGAAGATCAGTAAAAAACTCTTCAGCCTCCTGCTGGCGCAACCTGAACGTCGATTCGAAGTCATCAAAAGGTCCAGAAAAGCTTCTGCCTTCGTCAGTGGTACTCTTTACTTTCTTTAGTCGCAAACGCCAGGTGAATGACGCACCAGCAGTGATTGTTCGCGTATAAAGCGCACAAGCTTTCGTGCCAACACGTGCAGGATTGATCGCCAGTGTATTTCCCTGCACCAGATATTCATGAAAGGCATCCTTGACATAAGGAGTAGAGTTTGGAGCGCCAAAGAGCCGCTGCATATTTGTATCGTTATTGGTGAAATGTATATCATCGGATGGCATGCTTGCCTCGCAAAACAGATGATATTCGCCCAGGATGGAGTGCTGTGCCTCTATCAACACATAAGGTCGTGATTTATCCCCTCCTTCGCCAGCTTTATCGCGCCCATTTTGTGCAATCACCTCTCCTTGCTTTAGAATAGGAGACCTCTCATCATCTCCCCAGGACCAGGTATTGCGAAACCAGATGCTAGGCAGCAAATATAATAAAGCAGGCTCTGGACCGCGATTGATAGCCCTGATGCGAATCAAAATATCATCGGGAGCAGACTTGGCATATTCAACAAACACATCAAAATAGCGGTTGTCAGCAAAAACATCTGTATCTAACAACTCATACTCTCGATCACTCCTACTACGCCTTCTATTTTCTTCGATGAGCTGTTGATAGGGAAATGCTACTTGTGGATATTTATACAGCATTCGCATATAGCTATGAGTCGGTGTGTTATCAAGGTAAAAATACACTTCTTTAACATCTTCGCCGTGGTTTCCCTGAGGACCTGTTAGGCCAAACAGACGCTCTTTGAGAATTGGATCACAGCCATTCCAGAGAGCAATAGCAAAGCACATATGCCCCTTATCATCGCTAATTCCCGCCAACCCATCCTCATTCCAACGATAAGCTCTTGATCGAGATGCATCATGTGATAAGTACTCCCAGGCATTACCATCAGGGCTATAATCCTCGCGTACAGTACCCCAGGCACGCTCGCTAAGATACGGCCCCCAGCGTCTCCAGGCATCTCCATCGTTCATTAACCTCTTATGTTCGCTAGTACCGAATTTAGATCGTTGTTCCATAATTAATCTTTCTGGTCAATAATTATGTTGTAAAACTTTCCGTTGATAATAATGAATACTAAGTTGCAAAGAATGATTCTATCCTAAATCGATGCGTCAAAAATCTGATCAGTAATCGTATATACGATGGGTTAAGTGTTTTTAAGCATTCGAAGCAAGCCTACTCAATTGTAGCATTTAATGCCTAAGTCATAAATACTACAATTTAACATTTTTCGGGTAAATTTTAAGAGAAATACATGTTACTCTTGTTGAGGATAAATCTTAGCTATACAGCAACGAACCAATTCGCTACCCCCTTTGTATTGTAGCGTGTTGAATTTGAACGTTTTAGCTAGATACCCCCAGAACAGATATAAATTTTAGCATGAAACCGAAATAGTACATTGGGGAGTACTATGTCAATACTCAGAATCCACTTATTTGGAAAATTCTGTGTTAGGCGAAACGAAATAATTCTGGATGGTTTTGATGCTCGCAAGATCCAGGAGTTGTTTTGCTACCTGTTATTACATCGCGATCACTCACTCCCCCGCGAAACGCTCGCCAGCATCTTATGGCCTGAAACCACCACTACCCAGTCAAAAAAGAACTTACGTCAGGCTCTCTGGCAGCTTCAATCTGCTTTAGGTTCTCAAAACGAATCGACCAATCACCGACTTTTACTTGTTGATCCTGATTGGGTCCAACTTAATTCTGAAGCAGACCTCTGGCTCGACGTAGCAGAATTCGAGCAGGTATTTAACCTTGTTCAGAAAACACCAGGCCAGGAAATTGATGGCTCAACAGCGCAACTACTACAAGATACAGTACAACTTTACCAGGGTCCTCTCCTCGAAGGTTGGTATCAAGATTGGTGTTTGCTAGAGCGAGAACGTCTCCAAAGCATGTATCTTGCTATGCTTGATAAGCTGATGGGCTTTACTGAAATGCATTATGATTACGAGACAGGCTTGTTATACGGAATGCGTATCATGTGCTATGACCGTGCCCGAGAACGAACCCATCGACGCATGATGCGTCTCTACTACTTACTCGGCGACCGGGCAGAAGCGCTACGTCAATATGAACGTTGTGCAGCAGCATTGGATGAAGAACTTGGCATAAGTCCTTCCAAAAGTACACAGGCACTCTACAAACAGATACAAGCAGATCAACTTGATGAACTTCCCCCCATCCCTATCCAGCCTGATACACCTCCCGAGGTACCCGCTCCCCAATTACTTGAGGTTCTTGGCCGTCTTGCACAGGTACAAAGAAGCCTCTCAGAACTACAGAATCAGGTACAGCAGAGCATTCATATGGTAGAGACGGCTCTGCTCGACAATTAACAAACTTGATATGCTGCATTCGATCAAATCGGAGCAGGAAATAGAAGACGTTTAAATAACGTTCAAAAGACGCAAAAAAAGATGTTTAATATACTTCGATTGAGATAGTAAAAAGACCCTCCAATAGACATCTTGATGTTACATTTATCTTGCACCTGATAAGGTCCGGTCGAGGCAAGCAAAACCTGGCCTCAGGATCAACTAAAAGGTGAGGGCAAAATGGATTCCTTAGAGCCTGGTGCACAATCATTCATCGTTAAAGTCTGGGTCGAAGACAACACTGAAACAGGTGGTCAAGGCGTTTTTCGCGGACACATTACACATGTCTCGAGTCACGAGCGCCGCTATCTGAAAAACCTGGGTGAAATCGAGGACTTCATCGCACTTCACCTACAAGAAATGGGTGTGAGATTTGAAACAAGCTGGCGGATAGTACACTGGTTCAAACGTTTGAGGATGCAAAGTTGATCTGGATCGATAGCATAATGAAAAGTGAATCAGTACAATCGATTTTCGCAGGCATAGCATGGCGCTTCAAAAGCGATTCGCCAAGGATACTTGTAGCTTAACCAGTCCAACAATTAGTAATTGATAACAACATAGTTTATCTTAAAAGGAGACTAAAATGGCCGCAACAGAAACCCCAACCCTTAACGCAACAGAAACCTCGGCTGTGAAAACCACCCTAGAAGAAGCAAAAATATCCGAAGAGGAACTAAAGGCGAGAGGATTTACAACCCAATGCGCGTTTGAAACTGACTTTCCATCCAACCTCCTCTCTGGAAGCATGTATGTAGTTGTCAGTGAAGCTGAGCATGCTGGTCGACCAGCACGGATCATCGATAGCAATGAAGCATGGTTGGTTGATATATATTGGAAATTGTCAGGTCAAGCCGTTCCATTGATTAGTGGACAATGGAGGGTGAAAGTTTTCATGGAATCCTTAGGGAAAGACTCCCTTGATCTTGAAATACCTCCCTATGGATTTCCTGTTCCTACAAATCCATTCAGTTCTTACTATCATGTTCAGTTTTATATTCCAGGCGGCTTCGTGAGCGCTGAGCGAACGGATGGAACACCCTACGAGATCAATGTTGTTACTGCCCTCCTCGCCAATAATGGCAGACCTTCACCCATCGTTGGCTTCTGCTCTTTAGATCCAATTCTCTTCTACTATGAGGCGATTGAGGTAGGCCCTTAGTCATTTGTTCATTCGCCTCCACGGTCCTGATTACAATACCGTGGGGGCATCTCGCTCTATATGAGCAATTCGTAGACAATCAGCATAAAACTGTTGCAAAATATTGAGCTTTCATAACTTTGTAAGTGTAAGGTCTCCTCAATACTCCATACCATTGGTCCTATCAGAGAGAGGAATTACTATGCCAAAGAAAGTAGGTATATTCAACTCGAAGAGCGGACAGCAATCTGAGGCTGATGATCTCAAGATCATCAACGGTATTGGGCCAGCGGTCGAAAAACGGCTACATGGTGTCGGCATCTTTACCTTTGCCCAACTTGCCGTTCTATCATCTGCTGACATAGCTGCAGCGGTTGCCGACCTGAGTGGTTTATCGGCTGAGCGTATCACAAAGCAGGATTGGACTGGCCAGGCACGTAAATTGGTACTGGAATCGATACCAAACGAAGTTCAGAAGGAAGCTACACTTTATCTTGGGTCAGAAATGAGTGCAAACCCATTGACGGTAAAGCCAATGCTGACAGGCACACTACATGTACACAAAATGGAGATCAAGGGCGCTGTATCAACAGGGCAGCGAAGATCTCTCGTTCACAATGAGCCTTTCGATGTCTACCTCTTTCTCGATCTTAGCGAGTTATTAATACCAGATAATACACAACTTCATTACAAAGTTTCACTATATGGTAAAAATCGTGGAAGATCTGGTTTGGTTATAGGAGAAGCAATAGGCTCTATCGAGCCAAGCGATAGTGCCTACATAACGGTAGAGGGAAATATCCTGCCAGAAAAAGGTATCTATCAACTTACAGCCACAGTTATTCTTGGACTACCAACCATGAAACTGTCTGTCAGGCCTGGGACTACAGCCATAATCGATGGTGGACTGGTAGATGTCTGTTAAAGTAAATGATCGAGACCTGATCTCTCAAGCAACTTTCGTAAGGATATCATCTCACCACTTGTAAGCGGCTCATGATCACGAGTCGGAGCGATTTTTGTTAAACCGTTTATTTGGGGGTCCTGAGAAACCTCTATTTGATCTGATGATCCAAATTTCGAGGAAGCTGCGATATCAGGCGGTTCCTTGTCTGCTTGCTCTCCCACCTTTAAGTATTTATGGTTTTTCGCTCCGTTCAGTAAAAGAATGGCTAGAGTTTGACTTCTCCGTCCATCATGCTTGACTAACACAATACTGCGACCAGCTTCTAACTCAGATTTATAGTAGCTGGCCTCTTCTTGCTGCACACCCATACTCACCAAGTTATCAAAAATATGATTAATCATCCATTTATTAATGTGACTTGAATATTCAATCTGATCATTATTAAATCCTACATCCTTGAGAACAGCAATAGCGCTCTCCGCTTGGGTCTCTTCTTTAAAAACTCCTACTATCAAATTATGGCCCATGAAATGCTTTCTCCAGATTCATTATGCTACTACCAAAACCATCTTGTTGAAAGTCTTTCAAAGAACTTTTCACAGTTAAGAGCAACCCCGACCTTTTATATGATGATATAAACGGTGAATCTAAATCGTTAATAGTATTATTCCATGCTTACCTCTTCAATAGAAGGTATGGATTGTACAATATAACGTAATCTAAGTAGATACTTTGGATATTTACATGTATTAAACTCGAGAAAAGTTACACAGCAATAAGCAACTCAGCCATTCTTCTGCTTACAATCCCAGACTTAATGTTCATACCAGCCAAAGAAATAAAAAAAGCCTCTCATACTTCCTAGAGTTGAGAGGATCCTATCCTGTATTGAACCAAAAACTTCAATCTTAATGTCCTATACTCCTAAAAAGTGCAACCTGATTCCCTGCCGGATCAGCAAAAACACTCTACCAACCAACTTGAGAGATCTTGGTTTTAGTCAATTGTACATCGCACGGGTAATCGGGCTTATTCAGGCAACTCTGCCAACGACGACTTCACTTCAACATAACGAGCAAGAATAAAAATGAGGTCGGAGAGACGGTTAAGGTAACGTACAACTTCGCCATTTTGAATGACACCATCGTGTAACAACTTTACTGCCATCCGCTCAGCACGGCGAATGATCGTTCGAGCAAGGTCTAACGCAGCACCAACGGGCGTATCGCCAGGGATGATGAACTTGTTCGGAATTTCAACTTCGCGTTTCAGCAGTTCTTCAACCTGTTCCAGTCGTTGTACATGTTCAACCGTCATGCGCAATCCCATCTTCTCGTAATTCTCAGGCGTTGTTGCCAACTCACCCATTAACAGGTAGAGTTCTTGCTGAATTTGATAGATGATTTCCTTAACTTTTGGATCGTTGGCGAGCGCACGTGCTAATCCCAGGGCAGATGTGGCTTCATCGACAGTACCGAAAGTGTCTGGCCGAGGGTCATATTTTGGTACTCGTTGCTCACCAAGTAGACCAGTATAGCCTGTATCCCCAGTACCCGTTGTCACCTTTGCCATTGTTATTCCTTTTCGCTACGAGCCATTATATCGATACAGCTTACTGACACGACGCCAGTCAAGTTCTTTACCACGCACAGGCCGCTCTTCATCTAGAGCCTCGAGTCGATTAGTTGTCAGGAAGCGACGCCGTAAGTTTGACAAGTCTATCTGCTCAGTCGGCGGGAAAAAGGCTTTGTATAATAAGGCAGCTTCAGCCAATGTTAGTGTGCCGTCTCCTGAAAGTGGTTCTTGATGCATCGACAAAGCACGAGTCTCATTGATGGCATGCTCATTTAGTTCTTGACGCCACCAATCACCATTGTTATCAGCTGAACCCATCTTGCGCATATCAGCAAGAAAGCGCAACACTATTTCCGGGTCGCGTTGAATATGAGATCGTAGCGCAATCAAAGCGCTATCTACGACTGGACGAACCTCCGGGTCAAGAATATGTTGGCCTGTTTCGATCTCTACAACCGATCTCCATCCAACTCGCAGGCTAGGCACTGACTGTTTGTGCAGATTTGGACGCAATTCGTCATGATTGGCACGTAATAGTACGCTATGAATCAAAGAGACGGCAGCTCCCTGTTCGGCGCTTCCCCATACATAGACTTGTTGCTCTTGCCAGCCCGCTTTGAGTTCCATTAATGTAGCACAGTTTGGCTCGGTCAGCACAGCTTCGAGCGTACGATCTACTGCATCAGTTACCGATTCTGTTCCAAGTACAATTCGCATCGGCGGCCCCCATGGGCTATCACGTAATAAAACCCAGAGCGACCAATCACGAATTGCGAAAATAACAACACCCGCGGTAACAATCAGACGTCGCGGCGTAGCCTCACGACCTGGTTGCATGCTAACTGGCTCATGAGATAGAGATAAACCCATAATTACAAATTACCCCGCTTCACAAATCAATGGTTTGAATACTATTGATTGTACTATTTCTTATAGCTAGGCGCAAGACAAAATTGCTCAGTTTTTCGCAAAATAGTATGAAACTGGAACAGAAAGTGGATTTATGAGTAACTCGTGGCAAGATAATCAGGTGGAGTAAAAAAGAGCACCCCAAACGGATGCTCACTATGATTATTTTGGCTGTAACTAATTCTCATGCTATCTGGCAAAAATCAGATGCAAACCTAGAGCAAATGCGGCAGAGAGGATCAATGCAAGAAATTGCAAGATACGAATCCTTGTAAGAAATAGACGGCTATCTATCGTTAATGCCTTAGCGCCACTTTTCTGTTGCATGTTCTTTTCCTTTTTGAAACCAGGTTAAATATCCCGAATCAGTCGCCTTTAATGATATATACGCATGAGGTATGACTTTGGTTGCACTTCACTCTGATTCCTCGCCTCCCACAGGCAAGCTTCTCTCTTCAGCCTTCCTCACGAACGTTTTATTTGCAACTGGTAGCTCAATGTCCATGGAAGAAGGAAACAGATCACTATGAATATCCAACAATCGGATGGCTCTCGAATATTCCTGATCAAGTAACATACGGAAAACTTGCTCACAAATCATCAATGCCTCGGCCGCTGAAGCTCTTTTCGCAGCGGTTAAAACACCTAGCATGTCATGACGCTTTGCGGTACGAAAGAGCACATGCACTTTTTCCAATACCTCGGTAAATTCAGCATGAACCTGGTCATTCCAGCTTTGTGACTGGGCTACCCATTGCGCCTTGGCCAAAAAACGGGAACAGACTTTAATAACTGTGTTATACTCACCCTCACGTGCCTCGATAATAACCTGGAGGATACGACGCTCATCAGAAGCATCAAGCGCCGTTACAGAAAAAATGCTTGCATCCCCACCCATTTCATGAATTTCGTGAACTAACTGTCGAAAATGCTTCTCTACCTCCTCTGTATCTGGAAGCAAGTATACAGAGTTTTGCAGAGCAAATGCACCAAGGTTTTGTAAACGCCGCCATACCCACACACGTTTTTGAGAAGGCTCGCTAGGCACTTTATACGTTATTTGTAACCAACGTATAGCTTCACGCTCGTGCATGAATTTCTACCCCCCATAATGAGGAAATATTAGTAACTTCAGTTACCAAGCGTATTTATGTTACCCCAACAATATTGCAAAGTCAAGCAAACACAGTAAACTCAATTGCGATATATTTTTATTTCCAGAATAGCAGTGTTTAACTTATGAAGTTCAACTAAGACCATATTCTCATCGTTAGCATACCGTTTACATCTGGGATCTTATTCCTGTTGATTGGTAGTTTCCACTAGGGCACAAAATGCCTGTGCAGCTCGCGAAAGCTGTTTGTCTATACGACGCACAAGGCTAAGCTGGGGGCGTAAGTCGACTCCAGCTATAGGGATACGAACAAGATCACCACTAACCAATTCA
>DATMNR010000443.1:0-4775 GCA_035568795.1 Ktedonobacteraceae bacterium | reverse complement strand
TGGTGTCGCTGGTTTCCTGATGGCCAGCGATTGCTTTATACAGCTTGGGATGGCCTTACACAACAGATCGGCATTCTCAATGAAAGCGATGGCACAATCACACCGCTTGTAAAAGATTTCGTGATGTCAACTTTTTGGCCTCGTCTTACTACAACAGCTGATGTACGCTGTTTTGCTACCACTCATACTGCTCAACAGCATCCTTTCGATGTGTGGTTCGGTGAGATTATCGATGGGAATGCGAACACCGACATCAACCTGAAACGACTCACACGACTTAATCCTATTGCTGAGGAAACGTTTGCCATATCTCCAAGTGAACGTATCAGCTATCAGAGTTCAGATGGCTGGCGTATTGACGCGCTCTTTACGCTACCCTTTGAGCACAAAAGCGATGCACCACCCCCGTTGGTCGTCTTTGTGCATGGTGGCCCTTCCTGGGCATGGCTCGACGACATTGGAAGTACCTGGACCCAAACTCTGGCCTCGGCTGGTTATGCTGTTCTGAGAGCCAATATTCGCGGCAGTTGGGGACGCGGCGTAGCTTTTGCTGACGCTGTGATGTACGATATGGGCGGCAAAGACCTCCAGGACCTCCTAGACGGAGTCGATTACTTAGTGGAGCGTGGTCTTGTGGATGGCAATCGAGTTGCCATCGGAGGTGGAAGCTACGGAGGTTTCATGTCTGCCTGGGCTATCACGCAAACACCCCGCTTCAAAGCAGCGATAATGTCAGCAGGCGTTTCTGACTTTCATAGCTTTCACGCGCAATCGAGGATCTTTGATTGGGATATGCGCTTCCTGGGTGGCAATCCTCTCGAACACCCTGAACTTTATCGCGAGCGTTCGGCCATAACCTATGCAGCACGAGTCCAAACGCCAACACTGATTATCCATGGAGAAGAAGATCATGATGTCCCTATCAACCAGTCACACGCTTTCTATCGCGCTTTGCGAGAACGAAATGTCCCGGTTGAGTTTGTGATTTACCCGCGTGAAGGCCATGGCTTAGTCGAGCGCGAACATCGTAAAGACTGCGAAGCACGCATACTGCTCTGGCTCGAACGGTATTTATGACCCGAATCATCATAATGTGTTTAACGCCTCTTTCGCAGAATTCCCGAACATGTGCTATACTGTTCGGGAATTCTATTATTTCACTTGCACGCTAATTGGAGTAAAGTTCGTGGCACGTTCAACCCCGTCTGTACGGTTTGACACACTACTTTATCAACAAAATGGTCAGAAACATAGCCTTAAGGTAGGTACACCGGGGTGGTATGCCTGGCTAAACAAGTTCCCTACGTTTGCTTTTAGCAGTGAGTATGGCTCGTTTACTGCCCGCAAAGAGACTGCTGGGAACAGGCGTGGCGGAGAATACTGGAAAGCATATCGCACCCGCAATGGAAAACTTCATCGTGCCTACCTGGGCAAATCGGAGGTGCTGAGCATCGAACGATTGAATGATATTGCGTTCGTATTGAGTAGCGATAGAGAAAAAGTCTCAATCCATCCAACTCGACCTGCTCTCGACTTAGAGAGTGTGAATGTTCGACCTTCAAACCTCCCTGCATACCACACGCCACTTATTGGTCGCGAACAGGATATATCAGCCATATGCACCTTACTCAAACAACTTGATATTCAGCTATTGACCCTTGTAGGTACCGGTGGCGTAGGTAAAACAAGTCTGGCTCTACATGTTGCAAACGAACTGCTGCACGAATTCCCACATGGGGTTTATGTTGTTTCTTTGGCTCCAATCAGTGATCCAAAGCTCGTCATCTCTGTGATTGCGCAAATGTTTGGCTTGAGAGCGTCAAGTGATAGATCTTTCCTGGATATACTTATAGAGTTCCTGCACTCAAGGCAACTTTTATTGGTACTCGACAACTTCGAGCAGGTATTACCAGCAGCTCCACTCCTGGCAGATTTGTTGACACACTGTCCAATGTTAAAACTCCTGGTGACTAGCCGCGAATCCTTGAGTCTTCGCCAGGAACGCGTATTTCCTGTACTACCCCTGGGCTTACCCGACTTGAAGGAGCTACCAGATACCAGGTCTCTTTCTCAGTTTTCTGCAATTGACCTTTTTGTTCAGCGAACACAGGCTGTCAATGCTGATTTCCTTCTCACCGAGATGAATGCCAGCATCGTTGCTGACATTTGCGCGCATCTTGATGGTTTGCCACTGGCTATTGAACTGGCAGCAACAAGAATGCGTTTACTCTCCCCCCAACAGTTGTTGGTACGACTTGGACAGCGTTTACAAGTGCTGACTGGTGGGTCTAGCGATCTACCTGCGAGGCAGCAGACACTGCGCAGCACAATAAAATGGAGCTATGACTTGCTCAATATCGAGGAACAGCGACTGTTCCGAAGACTTGCTATCTTCGTAGGCGGTTGTTCGATTGAAGCTGTGGAGTCAGTTAGCGAAAGCATCATCCTTGCCCTTGGTGAAGAACCATTAAATGTGTTGGATGCCTGCATCTCACTGCTCGATAAACAACTAATCCAACAGCGACAGCAACCTGACGGAGATTCACGCTTATATATGCTTGAAACCATTCGTGAATTTGCCCTGGAGTGCTTGTATGCAAATGACAAGGCTGACTTAGTTGGTGAGGCTCATGCCAAATACTACCAGGCATTCGTTGAAAAGTCAGCGCCACCAGTATTCGATCCAAAGGAGATGGAGTGGTTCGATAGGCTTGATCAAGAGCAAGATAATTTACGGGCAGCCTTGAACTGGTTCATTAAGAAGCAAGACGCTGAGATGGCTCTACGTTTGAGCGGTACCCTGGTGCGTTTTTGGGGCGTGCGTGGCTTCATGCATGAGGAGCGTCAATGGTTGCAGCAAGCATTGAAGATGAGAGAAAACGCTTCTATGCCAGCCGTGGCAAACGCACTAAGTGGAGCAGGCTGGCTCTCAATAGAGTTTGGGGAATATGCGATAGCAGAAGCATTTTGTAAAGAAAGTCTCATGCTTTACCAGAAATTGGATGATGTGAGGGGTATGGCTCTCGCATACCATCGTTTAGGAGGAGCATACTCAAGAATCAATGATGTTGCTGCACGTTTAGCTCTCGAAGAAAGCGTATCACTCTATAGGAAAGTAGGTGACAAAGGTGGTCTTGCCTACTCTCTCATGTCATTGGGCACAGTCAATCTAACACATGGGGAAAACTCTCTTGCCCTATTACAGCTCCAGGAGGGTCTCGAACAATGTAGAGAGTTGGGCAACAAGGAGGGTATAGCATGGTCGCTGCTAATGCTAGCCCTCCTATTCCTTACCGAGAATAATCTATCGAAAGTGATGTCTCTGCTTGATGAAAGTTTGGTACTCTTCAACGAAATCAGCAATAAGCAAGGCAGGGCACGCGCACTTATCCTTATGGGAGAGTTACTGTCAAAACAGGGAAAATATGCTGAAGCTCGATCAGTATTAGAAGAAAGCCTGGCGTTACTAAGAGAAGTAGGGAGTCGACAGTTTATCGCCCAGTCTCTTTTGAAACTTGCAAGCACAGCGGCTATACAGGGTGACGTGCCAGTAGCGCGTATGTACTATGAAGAAAGTCTGGCCGTAATAAAGGATCTCAAAATCGAAACAGGTGTCGCTGCCAGTTTGGAAGAATTCAGGAAGGTGTATCTTTCACAAGAACATCTAGAATCAAGATCTCCACACGCACTGAGCCATTCTGCACCAGCTTACCCCGCTGGATTAACTGTGCGCGAAGTAGAAGTATTACGCCTGGTAGCCAATGGCCTAACCAACGCCCAAATTGCACAACAGTTAGTGATAAGTACACGAACTGTCAACGCTCACATGCGCTCCATCTACAACAAGTTAGAGATTTCCTCGCGCACCGCCGCAACGCGCTTTGCAATCGATCATCACCTCCTATGAAAGGGAATAGATTTCATGTTCACTCTGCGCCGTTACACGTCTGCCGATCGAGAAGCTGTAGAATATTTGCATGTACATGCCATTGAGCAGGCTGGAGCCTACCTGGGTCGCGGTCCCTGGGACGATGATGTCTATGCAATCGAAGAAACGTATCTCAACAACCAGGGTGAATTTTTGATCGGCGAATGGGATGGCAACTTTGTGGCCATGGGAGCCTTACGCCGCACAAGTCCGGAACGTGCCGAAATCAAACGCATGCGCGTCTACCCTGACTATCAGGGCCGCGGTATCGGACAGATCATCCTCAGCGAACTCGAAGACCGGGCACGCACACTAGGCTATAAAACGCTGCACCTTGACACCTCGGTTCTACAAATAGCCGCCCAAAAGCTCTACGAGAAAAACGGCTTTCGCGTAGTCGGTAGGGATACATATAGCAGTCTCGAAGTGATTTTGTATGAGAAAACATTGGAATAGCAAAGCTCTCAAATAAGTTAAACGGGATGAAATAGGCATGTCCAATAGGCAACATTAACGATGCGCCATCAAATTTTGGATGTTAGATTCTCATTAGTGATTGGATAAATGTATCCATTCCATCGTCAAGAATAAAATAGAGAGCGTCAAAACTAATACTACTGCATCGGAGAAATGACATGGCTAAAGATGTATACCAAAAACCAATTGATGAATGTCACAACCCATATTCAAATGACAACGCTCCAAATGCCACACATCTTTCAACAGGACAGGCGATTCAAGGACTTCCCGGCCAATACTTCAAAATTCTGACCAGGCCATCAGTGACCAGATTCAAAGAAGAAAAGGGCAAAGCCAGTTGGGGTATCGTGTGGATACAGCTTATCAG
>DATMNR010000442.1:0-4844 GCA_035568795.1 Ktedonobacteraceae bacterium | reverse complement strand
CGTCATTGCGCAATCAAGGAGACATATGATGTGACTCCTACAGCCCGTCGCCGGGCACTGATGGAAGCTGCTGTTCTATTCACCGTGAAAAGTAAACATTTACCCAAGGTATATGATGCCTTTGAAGCGGATGGACGTTTCTATCTGGTAATGCAATTGATAGAAGGAAAGACCTTACACCAAGTACTTAGATTACAGGGTAAACCATGTAGTGAACAAGAAGTGATAAACTGGCTCATTCCGATTATGCATGTATTGAACGAGTTACATAGTCGAAATCCCGCAGTTATTCATCGCGATATCAAACCTGGTAATATCATTTTGACACCCGATCAGACAGCGGTTCTGGTTGATTTTGGACTGACTAAGCTCTACGATCCAAACAGTGATACTCAGACCATGGTAAGGGCTGTTTCAGGAGGGTATAGCCCAGTTGAACAATATGTTGGGAAAACCAGTCCGCAATCGGATATTTACGCAATGGCTGCAACAATGTATTTCTTGCTGACCTTGAAATTACCTCCCGAGGCAGTCAATCGTAGCTATCGCGATGAATTGATAGCACCACGCCTCCTCAATCCGATGTTATCGCCGAATCTGGAGCGGGTGCTTCACAAAGCGATGTCTGTAGATGCTGATCAACGGTATCGTAGTATGGACGAGTTTGCACAGGCATTACAGAATCCATCCTACACTCCATATGTTGATCCAACCATCGCGAATGGACGTTCAGGGGCGTCTAATGTCTATACCCAGAGAGCCATATCACCGATTCAATCGCAGTCTCAAAGTATTGATAGGCAGAGTGTACCCCAGCCTACTTCAACTCCTCCTTCTTCATACCGGTATGCACAGCCTCAACCAGCCGCGTATCCAGCCTTACCTGTTAGTCCTGGCATCTCGCAATCGAAAGCAGCGAGACCGATACCCGAATATCGTGCATTACCAAGCCCAATCAGCCAGGGTTGTCTGTGGGGTTTGGTTCAAGGCTTGCTGGCAGCTTTTATTGTGCTGATTATGAAAAAAGAAGTGTATTTCTACGTGGCAATAATAGAGGGATTTCTCTTTTTTATGCTGGCCGGTTTCTTAACGACCCGCAAAGGTGGAAAGACCTCGCGAGCAGTTTGGGCGGGATTCTGGGCTGGAACTGTAAGTACGGTTATATTCTGGATTGTAGTAGCTGTCGGTTTCGCAGTGTTAGTTTCGCAAAACATAGCGCTGCAGACTGCGAGTGCACAGCAAAACGGTACTTCTCCAGATGCAGGCACAGAGTTGCAGCACGCAATAACTGTGGTCGGCGCAACCCTGCCGGTTCACCCGGCGACTCCTCAACCAGGGGCAAATATGGTAGTTTTTCTTATCGGCGGTTTGCTGTGCGCGATAGGTTTTAGCTTGATAGGCGGTATATTTGGTACGTCCAGATTCAGGACAAATATGCAGAGGAGAGGACATCCTTAATATGCGTGCAATTATCTCCGAAAAACTACAGGCATATTTACATCAGGTAGGAAGTACAGTCCTGACTGTCACTCTCGATCCACTTCGTTGCTGAAGCGGCACATTTTATGACGTATCGGTCGATACGCACGAACCAAAAGATCCTGGACGCTACGAGTCGTTTGACCAGGATGGAACACGCGTATACTACACTCCTAGACTCGGCCGTAAATCCGATGTGTTAGAGTTCGATTATGTGCGTATCTTGTTCCGTAGTAAACCTATCATGTCCGGCCCTGAGGATCTTGTGGCAGAGGTTATTATGGGCCGTTTCTGAAACCAGGACGGAGCAGCCCCGTCCCTACAATTGCGATTTGGTGTCATCAACACTGACGGAGCAAGCCCCGTCCCTACAACCTACTTGACCATTTATGCTACTATCTTCCTGATATAAACAATTCGTATGAGATAGGGAAGGTAGGCAACGTATTTGAAAGATCAGGAAACGACTCTGACAGAATCAGGCGTTGAGGAAACACTTTCTATAACACAACTCGCCTCTATGCTGAGCGCTGAATTACAGCTACAAAGCGGACAGGTTGCTCGCACCATTGCGATATTGGATGAGGGAAATACTATTCCATTCGTTGCTCGCTATCGCAAGGAAGTGACTGGTAGCCTGGATGAAGTGCAAATTCAAGCCATTGCAGATCGAGCCGGTGCTTTGCGAGCATTGCACGAACGCAAAGCCGATGTGCGACGTTTAATCGATACTCAAGGTAAGTTGACTCCTGAATTAACAGCCGCAATTCTTGCAGCATCTACCTTGCAGGAGGTTGAGGACCTATATTTACCGTATCGCCCCAAACGTAAAACCCGTGCCAGTGTTGCGCGAGAGAAAGGCCTTGCCCCGCTGGCCGAGCTTATACTACAGCAGCCTGAGCTGAAAGGAGATAAAGACCCTATCCTCGAGGAATACGCACTTCCTTTCCTGGATACAGAGAAGGGTGTGGGGACTAGCCTGGAAGCATATGCTGGAGCGCGTGATATTGTAGCTGAGATTATTTCCGAGGATGCAAATGTACGTGGTAGTGTACGAGCCTCGTTTTTCAAAAATTCCGTTATTACGGCTCAAGTTGTGGATGCTGAAAAAATTGCTGAGAAGGACCCAAACGGTGTCTATCAACTGTATTATGAATTCAACGAGAGTATCAGCAAGCTCGTTCCCCATCGCGTACTTGCACTAAACCGTGCGGAACACGAAGAAGTGCTGCGCGCCACCGTCTCTTTACCTTTCGAGCAGGCGCAAGCAGATATTATTCGGCATCATCCAGTGAGAGCTACTTCGCCGTTCGCTGTTCAACTTATGGAAGCTATGGAAGATGGCTATAAGCGCCTGCTTGCTCCAGCGATGGAGCGAGAAGTGCGAGTAGAACTCACACGTGGGGCTCAGGAACATGCAATCAATATTTTTGCCGCGAATTTGCGTAATCTGCTGTTGCAGCCGCCGTTGCGCGGGCACAAGGTGCTCGGCATTGATCCAGGCTTTCGAACGGGTTGTAAGCTCACGATTGTAGATGAAAATGGTAAGTATCTCGAATCAGATACGATGTACCTGCACCAGTCTGAGCAGGCTCAGAAAAGACTGCGCAATCTGATTGCTCAATACAAGATAGACGTAATCGCTATAGGGAATGGTACAGCCTCGCGTGAAACAGAGCAGTTGGTCGCTGAATTGATTCGAGAACTCGAAAGGGAGACGGGGAACAGTGGGAAGATAGGTTACGTGATTGTCAATGAGGCGGGGGCATCGGTCTATTCAGCGTCGGAGGCAGCACGCCAGGAATTCCCAACACTTGATGCGACCCAGCGAGGTACCATCTCAATTGCGCGGCGCTTGCAAGATCCACTGGCCGAACTGGTGAAGATCGATCCCAAAGCGGTAGGGGTAGGACTGTACCAGCACGATGTAGATCAGAAAGAACTGGCGGCCATGCTGGATCGTGTTGTAGTCTCCTGCGTGAACTTCGCGGGTGTGGAGGTTAATTCTGCCTCGGCAGCACTGTTGAAACACGTCTCAGGTATAAATGCTCGAGTTGCCAATGCCATTTTCAACTACCGTGAAGAGCACGGTTCTTTCAAATCGCGTGCGGAACTGCAGAAGGTGCCTGGTCTCGGCCCTGCTACATTTGTGCAGGCAGCGGGCTTTCTCAAAGTAGCTAATGGCGTCGAGCCACTGGACAACACCTTCATTCACCCGGAAAGCTATACCGCTGCTCGAGCGCTGCTCGAGATGCTTCCTGAAGGTGATAGTGCAGAAGGGAAAGTAGCGAAACCTGCTGAACGTGTAGCGCAATTCCGGCAGTTCATCAAGCTGCAAAGCAGTCTTGGAGGGGGTAAAAGTGGTGATGGCGAACAGGCTACCCTGGCCGATATCGCAAAAAAAGTGGGAGTTGGTTTGCCTACACTGAATGACATACTTGAAAACCTGGAAAAGCCAGGCCTTGACCCGCGTGATGCTCTACCTGCTCCTATTTTGCGTCATGATGTGTTGAAGATGGAAGATTTAGAGTCGGGCATGATCTTACAGGGCACGGTACGTAACGTGGTTGACTTTGGCGCGTTTGTCGATATCGGCGTCAAGCAGGATGGCCTGGTACATATTTCTGAGCTGGCGGACCGGTACGTGAGAGATCCGCTGACAGTGGTAGCGGTTGGGCAAGTGGTACAGGTGAGAGTGTTGAAGGTTGATAAGCAGAGAGGAAGAGTTCAATTGAGTATGCGGGGAATAAAGTAACATGCCAATAGAAAACTACAGCTTTGAACGTTACCTGAATGTACGATCTGCCGTCGCTCCGAGCTTCTCACCCGATGGGAAACGACTCAGCTTTCTCACTGCAATTACTGGAGTGGCAGAGGTATGGAGCGTTCCAATCGATATCAATACTGCAACTCCAGCGTGGCCTGATCAACTCACCTTTCGAAGTGAGCGTGTATCTGGCGCAAGCTACTCCCCGGTTGATGATGTACTGCTTGTTTCTGCAGATGTTGGTGGTAACGAACGCGACCAACTCTATTTGCTCAGCGCCGATGGCGCAGTCTTCACAGGCCTTACATCTCAGCCTGAAACGATCCACAGATTTGGCGGCTGGTCGCCGGATGGTTCACGCATTATCTATTCTAGCAATGAACGTGATAGCCGCTACTTTGATATCTATGAACGCCATGTAGATACTGGAGAGACGAAGCAACTTTACCAACATGATGGCACGAATCATGCCTTTCGCTATTCACACGATGGGCGCTATGTGCTGATGAGTCGAGCGTATTCCAATGTGAATAACCAGTTGTTCATGCTGGATACGATAACAGGTGAGACGCGAGCTCTTACGCCTGAAATCAACGAT
>DATMNR010000441.1:0-3086 GCA_035568795.1 Ktedonobacteraceae bacterium | reverse complement strand
ATCGTTTCTGCTGATGCAGAAGGTGTATTCGAGTAAGGAGTATTGCCGTAAGATGTTGAAAGAGAAGAGGGAATAGAACTAACAGTAGGCTCATCCTGATCAGTCGTAGGCAACTGCTTGCCGCATTTCTGACAGAAAGTGGCATTACCAGGATTCTCGGCTCCACAATGGACGCAATACACGGCTGGTCTCCTTCAACGTTTGTAGTATCTTTGTTTCATATGTGCAAGGAATACCATGAGCAGTATAGCACACACCTATCCCTTTTTGACAGAAATATACGTATTCTGTTTAGTCGCTTGCGTTCTGCGTCCTTTGAGTTGCGAGATATTTGTACAACTTCTTGCCAAATATATATAAAGAATCACAGAAGTAGTGTACAATGTAGCTTGTAGAGATTGCGAGTTTTGCATTGTGGACGTAGCTCGCCAGAGAAACATACCTGGGAGTAAGGATTATGGGAGATCAACTTACTATTGACACAGGCGAAATTACTACATCACCTGGATTGATACCGCAGAATTATGCCGATCGTGAAAAATCCCCTGCCAAACCCGCCACCAGGCGGAAAAATGGCTTTTTTGCGCGCCTATGGCCACTCATGCAGGCATATGGTGCCTCTCTGTTGGCAAGTTTTGCAATTGTTCCCATCGTTGCTGTATTTTTAACGGTTGCTCTTTTCATAGTTATGTCCACTGCTCCAGGATGGCAATCTGCGGCCTGGGGCTGCCTGATCACGGGCATTCTATGGTTGGTGCTTTCCATTCCTTTGGCCGCTCTTACTTCTGCCAAAGCGGTCAACCCATACAACTATGGCCTGATCGAAAATCGGTTGAGCCGATTAGAGTCGCGCCTGTATACCCTACAAACCACTACTCCTGAGGATCAGTTGAAGCCGTATCAACGAGTTGCACTGGAAGAAGCCTATGACAATCTCTCTAAACTGCATGATTTGATGTATCGTTCAACTTCAAGATTACCCTGGGTACTGGCAATGGGATACATCAATGCCTGGAGCTGGCTGCATCGTACCGAAGAAGCTTTGATTGAAATTGAACCCGTCGAAATGGTCGTTAGTGGCGCTTACCATGACTTTATGGCGATATCCAACTCAAAAATTGAGAATAGTAAAGATTTACTCTCTAATCTGAGCGTTGCCGCTAAAACCCTTGATCCTGCAATGGCAAGCGTTTTCGCAGCCAGTAAACCCGCCTCGGCTGAAAATGAAGCACTCGAAGCGATTGATGAGGGCATAAACAAGATTGAACAAGGTGTTCATCAAATTGCGACAAAGCTTGGAGTTCATCTGAGCGACAATGATGTCCAGGCTGCCAAATCGGATAAGAAAAACCCATCTACTCCCGATAAAGAAGCGAATGCGCGAGTGACCCTACGTGAGATTCGACGAGTGCTCAACGAATTCCGTGATAACCAGCGTTTGGGCATCGTACACACACGTAATCAGTTAATGGCTAGTATCTTTGTCACGGGCTTCGTTATCTATGCACTGCTGAGCGCTGCTATTCTACCTGTGTTGCCTGGGAATAGTGGTTCTCAACTTGAACAAGCCACGATCCTGACTGCCGTAATATTCTACATCGTTGGTGCTATAGCTGGTCTATTTGGTACAATATATCGTCAATCGACTACAAGCACGGGTAGTGATGATTATGGACTCTCGCTTGTTCGCCTGATTAGTACGCCTCTCATCTCCGGCCTGGCGGGAATTGGCGGTGCTTTTCTTTATAGCATTCTCATTACTCAAGTTTCTTCGGCCCAGTCAAACTCGTTACTATCCATCTTTACTCTTAACCGTCTTGATTGCCTGGTTGCTGCTGCTATCTTTGGTTTTGCTCCTAACCTGTTGATGAGGGAACTTCAGGCCAATAAGTACGTTTCGGCTCTTCAGAGTAGCGAAACTTCCAAGACGAGAGATTCGTCTAGCCAACAAAACGAGGCAAGTTGAACATATATTTCATGGAGAAGATTGCTCACCCCATATGTTGGCTATGGTTCTGGGTACGTAAGTTTCCCATTCTGCACTTTGAGGAATGTTGTTAGTTCGTGAGGACTGGCCGTTTTTCTGCTCTGAATATGCAACACTTGCCAACCCTCGACTGCAAGCGCATCGGCAATAAGCGAACGATGGCAGCGCCATGGGACAGCCTCTGCGCACATGATTGCGACCGTTTTCTTCTCTGCAAGCGCTTGAAGTTCATCCAGCCCTGTCCGAAATTCAAGGGTAGCCATATAATCAGCAAAGCCGCGAAATGAAGTATTTTGCCATCCAAGGTTTATGGAATCTTTGCTGGCGTGCCGCAACCCTCCCAGCTTTGCAAGCTGCTTATATGCAATTCCTGCATGTTGTAAAGAAGCTGCAAGCTCCTCTGATCCGAACTGTGGGTTATGCCTGGATTTAGGAATTGTGCGCACATCAACTAACTCCTCGATGTTATGTGCCTTGAGAAGTGCTATAAATTGCTCGATAGTTCGTGTTGAGTGACCTACGGTATAGATGGTGTGCATAGCCTATTATACAATTTAGGTGTCAACGTATTTCTTGATAACAACCGCTACAACCGCAACATGTGCGACAAGTGCGACAAATGATACATTCTCATCCACCCACTTGTTGAAACTCTCATGCTCTTTTTGCGTATACTCTATAAAGGAGGTAATTTGTGAATTCTTCAAGTTCGATACATCAAAATAGGAATGATTACTACAATTCGCAGGTGGTAGAGGGGTCTTTGCAAGGAGGGTCCCAGGATTATTATATGCAGCAGCCTGCTCGCCCAGGACGATTCGAAATCTTCTTTCACATATTCAAAACGGGGAGACTCGTTAAAGCATTATTGTTTGATCGGCGTGTATCGCTCTGGCGTAAGGCATTCTTTTTCA
The DNA here is from genome assembly GCA_035568795.1 of Ktedonobacteraceae bacterium. GTDB lineage: Bacteria > Chloroflexota > Ktedonobacteria > Ktedonobacterales > Ktedonobacteraceae > DATMNR01. Next base: position 185 of record DATMNR010000441.1, on the reverse strand, counting down.
GCGCAATAGGTGGGTTGCTTTTCCTCTTGCTCTTTCCTGATCTGCTCAATGAAACTATTATGAGTACGGTTCTGCCACTCGCCGGTTCTGTACTGGGCGTTCCACTCGATGCAGGTTTCGACTGGTTGGCATTCGCTATTGCTATCGTGACACTGTTCCGTTTCTTCCCTCCTGAACTCGTTGCT